>DALYDJ010000007.1:0-2147 GCA_031973275.1 Candidatus Woesebacteria bacterium | reverse complement strand
TGTATAGAATGTGCCATTGGTACCCCCAAACCACCCTCAAAAGCATAGTGCTGTTCCTTGTTCACTGTATAAAAGTCACCTGCCCCCTCCTCATTCCACACCGCCTCACCAGAACTACCCGGAGCCGTCTTCCAACCCAGTACGTGCCACTCGTTATTTTCATCGATAAATGCTTGAGATTTTTCCTCCCAATCTTCCATGCCAGGGCCTCCGGCGTACTCACCAATCTTGTCGCGCACTTTAACTTTTGTCGCAAGTCCGGGAGCATTTAAAAAGTCGGCAAGAAGCGTATATGTTTCCACGTATTTCTTAGCCACATACTTATTTACCCAATCACCTTCTCGCTTGGCTTTCATTATGTCTTTACGCCAAAAAGTATAGTCAAAGTGACCCACCATCCATTCAAATTTTTCTCTATTATTGCCGCCTGGAATTTTAAAATTATTAATACCCATAGCATTTCCAAGCATTAATTCCATGTTGTCAAAATTCATATTATTAATAAATCCAGTCTTGCCCGCACTATCCCACTTGGCCAATTTAGCCTTTCCCTTTTCTCTGATCACATCAACGGTTCGGTGGACAGCAGTTTTGGCAATGTTTCCAGTCCGAGTATCAAATATTACGTCACCCCAAAACTTTGAAAAAGCGTCTGCGTCATTAATGCTGCCGTCTTTAAAGAAAAATTCTTTTGCGCCTACACCAGTTTCTTGATACTCACCCGATGGATTCATCATCCCCGCCTCTACCTTAGAGTCTTTCTTGATGAAGTGTCCCACTGTTTCACCTCGAGCATAAGAGAGCATACTAACATTGGGCAAAAACAACTTACCCACAGCGTCTCCACCATATTTAGTTACTTCATAGTGGTAATAATAAATCACTGCCCATGGGCCAGTTTTTATCGCAAACTCCCCAAGTGGGTGATCTGCGATTTCCATTTTCTTGCCATCCAAAGCCTCGCTTATTCCATATTCTCCATCGCGCAAGGTGGCTCCACCCAAAAACTGTCCATATCGCAACATCCATCTCATTTGTTTTTCATCAAAATTATATTCGCCATTTTGAAGCTTGGCTCTTTCAGCATCAGCCGCAACCTTAGTTAATCCACCTTTTTCTCCCGCCAACTCCATAAGCTCGCGTTTCTCTATAACCCTCATCGCTACAGCTTTCGCATACTCTGGAAGTCTTTTTGATTTTAAAGCCGAGCTTTGTGCGGCCAATTCGGTTTTCCAATATCTACTCTTCCCGTTACCCTTGTCTACGCGCATCTCCATCAAACTCATAATATCGTCAGCCGTAAACCTTCCCAGGTCAATTGTTTTCCCTTCGGCGTCAGTAACTCTCAAGCTCTCCCCTATGTTCATAATCTCGAAAAAACCCTCTTCTCTATCTCTAGTTAAAATACTTGCCACCCGTTGCCAAGTCTCAACACTAGCCCCAGACTTCCACATATTTCGCACCGCATAGTCTATATAAAGCATCTTGGTAATTGCATCCTTAGCATTTTCTAATTCCATTTTTTTACCCACATCAACTCGCATCAATGCTAAATAGGTTTGAGCACTCTCTTCAAAAACAAGATTGCCCATGTTTTCTTGAGTGAGTGATCCTTGGATGTCGTATATTTGCTCCCTACAAAGATCAAAATATTCTCTACTTGTCCCAAACCACTTCCACTTACCCTCCTCAAATCTAAGTTGTCTTCTAAGTTCTGGCCTTTGAGCTCTCAGCGCCTCGAGTGCCGCCGCGGTTCTACCCCCGACCTCCGCCATTGGATCCCCATAACCATCCGCTCTCAAATCATCTATTTGTTTCCTAAGTAGACTTTCATACCCCATAGCCCCATCTTCATTCAATGCATATCTTTTGTCGCCAAAAAAATCCAACTCTTGTTGTGGGGGCATCCTCCCCCTTCTCATAGCTCTGCTTCTTGGATTTCCGCCTGCCGCATCTCTCTCGTCGTCAACCCCTCCTCTCATTGCCTCTTCGTTAGCATTGAGCATTGCCTGTCTAGCTCCATCTCGCAACTTCTCTAACAATTCTTTGGATTCCGTCATGCCTGCAGCGGCAAACTCGGATTCATATTTACTCAAAATACCAGATGTTCGTAACCAAATTAGCTTTACGTCTTTTGCATACATTCG
>DALYDJ010000006.1:18149-18816 GCA_031973275.1 Candidatus Woesebacteria bacterium | reverse complement strand
TTTTCTACTAGCAGGCAGATTGCAAAAATTTTAGTGACCATCTGTGCCTCCGCTAAAATACTTTTTACTTTTAATTTGATCTGGCAGGTATGAGTCTTGGTCGTATTTATTATAGTCTTTTCCGTAATCCAGATTTTTCATCAGTTTGGTGGGGGCGTTGCGGATCTTGAGGGGGATATCGAGGTTGCCATATTTTTTGACATCCTCCATGGCAGCAAAAAAGGCGTCGTTGGCTGAACGAGATTTTTTGCACTGACAGAGATACACTACTCCATGAGCCAAATTGAGCTGACACTCTGGGTAGCCGGTCGTTTCACAGGCGCGAAAGACAGAGTTGGCGACAACGAGCGCAGTGGGGACGGCAACACCGATATCCTCAGAGGCGAAGATAACCATCCGTCTAGCGATAAAGAGTGGATCCTCCCCGGCTGCGACCATCCGGGCCAGATAGTAGATGGCAGCGTCGACCTGACTGGCGCGCATGCTTTTGATAAACGCAGAAATAGTGTTGTAGTGTTCGTCTCCAGCCTGGTCATAGCGCAAGTATGGTGACTGTAGTGTGTTCTGGAGATTGGCGAGAGTGATTTTTTTATACAATGAGGCGGCAGTCTCTAGAATATTGAGTGTTTTGCGGCCGTCACCACTCGCAAAAGTCGCGAGAAAATCT
>DALYDJ010000006.1:8588-18139 GCA_031973275.1 Candidatus Woesebacteria bacterium | reverse complement strand
CCGCCACTGGATCGATTTTGACTTTAAGTGTTTTGGCCCCGAGAGTGATGATCTGCACTAGATCATCACTTGTTAGTCCTTTGAGGACATAGACCTGGCAACGTGATTGGAGGGGACCGATCACTTCAAAACTGGGATTCTCGGTTGTTGCGCCAATCAAGGTAAGTGTGCCATCCTCGACATAGGGTAGCAGGAAATCTTGTTGAGCCTTGTTGAAACGGTGGATCTCATCAAGGAAAAGAATTCTCTTCCGTGATGAAGATACTAAAAGACCTGCCTGCGCAGGCAGGGAGGAGTTGGATTCTAGAATTTTTTTGATGTCATCCTTCTTGGCTGAGACAGCAGAGAGATAATGGAAATCAGCCCCACTCTCCTGGGCGATAATTTTGGCGAGGGTAGTTTTGCCACACCCTGGGGGACCCCAAAGGATCATGGAGTGAATATTACCTGTTTCGATGGCCCTGCGCAGTGGAGCTCCAACTCCCACGAGATGAGATTGGCCGATATAAGAGTCTAGGCTAGTAGGACGCAGGAGATCCGCAAGTGGTTGCATACCACTACTTTCGTATATGTTACGGGTAAAGTCAAGTCTCAGAGACCAGTTGAGTTACCATCAATCACGTTTTGGTGATCTTGGCCCAACTTTTTCTTGGCCCAGTAAGCGGTCGAGCGGTAGAGCGAGGCAAAGGTGCCGGCATCGGACCAGAAACCATCTAGTAGTGCCCATTGTAAGGCACCCTCTTTGATGTAGGCGTTGTTGAGGTCGGTCACTTCGAGCTCACCCCGCCCTGATGGCTTGAGAGTTCTGATTTTGTCAAAAACCGTGTTGTCGTAGAGATAGAGGCCGGTGACGGCTAAATCGGAGGTGGGATGCTCTGGTTTTTCGAGGATTTCGTCTATTACCTCTTTGTTGGTCTCGTTAAAGCGAGGAATCCCAAAACGCTTGGGATCTGGGACTTGCTTCAAAAATACTTTGGCCCCTGACTTAAAGTCAGCAACGGCTGATTTGATATCCGCATCGGTCGTGTTGTCCCCGAGGATCACCGCAATCGATCCACCGTCGGCAAAGTCCTCGGCGTATTTGAGCGCATCTGAGATGCCGGCAGAGCCACCCTCTTGATAGGCATACTCAACATGCTTGAGGCCCAGCTCTTTGCCATTTTTGATGACATTGATAAAGTCACCTGCATGAGATTCTCCCGTCACTATGAGGATTTCGTCGATGCCCGCATTTTGGAGAGTTTGAATGGGGTAATAAACCATTGGCTGATCATAGACGGGGAGGAGGTGTTTGTTGGTCGCGTAAGTTAGTGGATAGAGTCTGGTACCTTTACCACCAGCTAGAATGACACCTTTCATAGTACCTCCCTTTTATAAGAGTAATGTAGAGACAATAGCTAACCCTAAGATAGCAACGAGTAAATATTCTAGCACAATGCGAGCGTGAAAATTGTGCTGACGCAGATGATGCACCAAGCCCCAGACTAGGTAACAGACGCCGAAGATGATGGTCGCCAACATAATGTAGCGGGGAGTCGATTGAAATCGGAAAATAACTAAAATGTATAAGATAGAAAGAATGGCGAGACTGGTGTAATCACGGCGATAAAAGATCATAAGATTTTGCCTGCATTGACGATCACGGTCGCCATAAGAATTAAGTTGATAAAGATCAGATGGGCTAGATTGTTCCCGACGCGCCTGGTCAAGCGATCGGACTCGGCAATAAAGAGATCGATAACAAGGGCGAGCATAAAGAGAGCGGTCGTTGATAGATTGAGGATACGAGAGAGATTGTAATGACTATATTTGGGTTGGGACAAAGCGAGGGGCGAACTAGTTGGGAGCGGATAATCGTCTGTTTTGATCTGTGCAACCTGGGGGACAACTGGTTCTGGACTAGCTAAGGGAGTCGCGCTCGGCACGGAGAGCGCGACCGCGGTTTTGTTAGCAGTCGAACCCGAGGCAACGGTACCATTTGAGGGTGTCCCAAACAGTTGGACGACCAAGACCGTTTCATTACCCTGGAGTGAACCAGGGACAACGGCGACACCCATCTCACTATACTTGGAGTTAACAATATTCTCCTTGTGGGTCGGTGAAGCCATCCAGGCAGACATCATGCGAGACGTATCGCCAAAATCCTTGGCCAAGTTTTCTCCGGCAAAAGAGTAGCTGTATCCAGCATCCTTGAACCAGACCCAAGGAGATTTGCCACTGGGTGAGTTGTGGGCCCAGTAGTTTTCGCTAAACATATTGGCAGCTTTGCGCCTGGCGGCATCGGCCAATTTTTCGTTGTAAACAAGTGGTTTTAAACCTGCGCCTGCGCGCTCGTTGTTGGTCGCGCGGATAACCTCGTCGATGGTAACCGAAGAGGTAAAACCCAAGATGTGGAGCGCAGGATTGTCGAGCAAGCGTAAAAATACGTTGCCAACCAAAATGATCCCGACGATGGCGATGATACCAGTGTTGTGCAGGATTTTGGCCCGAAAATTGTTGGTGTGGTGAGGCGTAAACCAATGTCGTAATTTGGCGCTAATGCTCATACTCCATTATGGTCACAAGTTGAGCCATGAAACAAGCCCTCGATTATCTATATTTGTTTCAGATTAGTATGTACTAGTTTGCTCTATATATAGTTATATTTAATGGGTTGACTTCGGAATTATTTATTCTATATTAAAAGTGAATACTGGATTTTTGTAGAGATAGTTTTAGAGGGAGGACGGATGAGTGAACTAGTTTTTGGCAATTATTTACAATCTGAAACTTTGAAAGGAGGTGAAAATATATGATGAGCAAAATTGCTGGTATCACGATGGCGCTAGCGATGGTGTTTGCGATGACTACTAATGTCAGCGCATTCGGATGGACATGGCCATCCAATGACATAGATATCGAAAATGAAGATATCTTTGTGATAACCAAAACTGAGGCAGTCTCGACAACTGGTCGTAACGATCAGTGGTCAGTCGCCAAGTATGGTGGTGATGTAACCCAAAAACTCACGACGGGGGTCGCATTAAGCGACGCTTTTAGTGGAGTCTCGGTAGCTTCAACTTTTATGCCAAACTGTGGTTGTGTCAAAGGTGATGTCAAAATCGAAAATGAAGATCTCAAAGTGATGACATTTACAGACGCAACAGCCAAAACTGGGAGTAACAACCAGTGGAGTGTGGCTAAAGGATGGGGAAGCGATAGTTTTGAGAAAATGATTAGTGGCAATGCTGGTTCGACAGCCAAATCGAACATTATGGTGGCTTATACCGATTTTTCGGTGGGATCACCAGAGTAATTTTTTAGGCTATGGTGGTGGCCAAATGCCACCACCATACCTAGTAAGAGTCCAATGAAACGATCAAAAATGCGGTTATTTTGCAAAAAATTGCTGATTAGTTGGCTGGTGTGGGTCGTGGCCTCGCAGCAGATCATCATAACCGTCGCTTTGGCACAAGAAATCGAGACTGAGGCGGCTGTTGCTATCTCTACTAGCGAGACACAGGTCAATACGACGGCGGTAGAATCGAACATCGATACCCAAGTTATTCCAGTCACATCTACAACCCCTCCGATTATCTCTCCATTCGCCAGCAACTCCCCTACCCCTAGCCCAAGCGCGACAGAGAGTGCTCAGGTCGAACAAAAGATTGAAAATCAGGCTCAGGTAGAGACAGAAACGATAGCTTCGGCAAACACCGGGGATAATCAACAAGTGGCGAGCGGGAGCGCATCGATGCAGACCGGCGCGGCTACAAGCCTAGCCAATTCCGTCACGATGGTCAACACTACTTTGATTAATTCTAGTCTAGAACTCAGCACCGTCGCGATTATGGATAACTGGGATGGTGATATTGTAGTTGACCCGTTAACAAACGACGTGGTAAGTGGGGGCAATCTAAACATTGAGATCAACAATGGACCAACTTATACAGAGGCAACCGTAGAGTCTGTTGCGCAAACGGGAGACAACACCCAAACGGTTGCGAGTGGGAGCGCCAGTATGACTACAGGTGATAGCCTATCGCTGGCCCAGAACAATGTCTTGGTCAATACCACGATTGTCGGGCGGGATGTTTTTGCATTACTATCTGAAAATATCTGGCTGTGGTCAGGTAAAATCCTCAACTCAGAGTCCCCGGGGAGCATCATCCCAGCCAGTTCACTCACCCTATGGAATGACACGGGAAGCGCGTGTGGCACTAGCTGTGTAGGCAATTTGGTCATCGATAATCAGGCGACAGTGAGCACTGAAACGAGAGCAATCGCTTCGAGTGGGGGCAATACTCAACAGGCGAGTCAGAGCGCAGTCATGGTGAGTGGACCAGCGACTGCGATCAGCGTAGGCAACACATTAGTTAATACGACCTTGATCAACTCCAGATATCGCCAACTGAGCCTAATCCTGGCGGCAGGATGGAATGGTAACTTGGTCTTTGCGTATCCGGATATCCAAGTTAGTGCAGAAGCACCTAGTGAAGTAAATGAAGGCGAAGTTATAAACTACAAAGTTTTGATCAAAAATCGTGGCTATGCTACCGCCAAACTAGTTCAAGCGAGTGAAAAGATTGAAAGCAATGGTTTGGTCGTTTTTGACCAAGGAGAGTCGTTTGTCCAACTAGGGAGTGGTGAGAGTATTACTACTAGCTTTAGTTATCCAAGTAGCGGTAGAGGCGGCCAAACCCTGAGCCTAGCTGCCTGGGCAAAAAGTGATAATGTCGAAGAGTCGATGACCAATAACTCGGCGTTTGTGACAACCAAAATTAATCCAATCACACCCAGTAATCCAAGTGAAACCAAAACTCAGGAGTCGACCAAGCTGAGGCTGAGCGGAGTCAACAACATCAACAATTTTATCTATCCCGGTGATGGCGTGACCTACGACATGACGATCTATAATGAGGGACCGATCGGTGCGAAAAATCTAGTTTTGACGCAAGATTTCTACTCACCAGATGGTAGTCAAATCACGCAATTTGCCGGAAAAGTAGGCGAGCTGGGGCTCAACCAGCGCAAGACCATCCGTTTCGTGCTCCAGACAGGAGATAGCTTCCCTAGTGGTGATTACAAGACTATTTCACAAGTCAATGGTGAGTCAATCAGCGACGCAAAAATATTTTCAAATACAGTCGAGAATGCTGTCCCGATTAGGATCTTCATCGCAAACGAACCGATCGAAGTGACTCAGCCAGCCAAGGCATTAAGTCCTGAGCAAGCTCAAGTACTGGGAGAAGCAATTGGGGCCAAATCTTGTCGCGATTGCTTTGCGCTGCCATGGTACATTGCGATCACTCTGGGTAGCTTAATTTACTATTTAATATGTGACAAACGACGATCGCTGGGAGAAGTAACTAGGTGGGGCCTCGCATTGCCACTGGCGGCATACGGAGGGTTGTTGTGGAGTAATCCGAGTTGCGCGAGTGGGATCACCTTTTTGCCGGGAGCTGGATGGAGCTGTCAACTATTTTTACCACTCGCTTACTTGATCTATCTGATAATAATGAATGGACGAAGAATAGCTAATTATGTCTCTAAAATAGCCGTGACCACTAGACGTTTTGTATCCAAAAAACCAGTGCAGGTATAGAGAGTCAGGCGATAATCAGAGGTATTGGCGTAAATGTGTGACTGGTCAGGCGTCACGACACTGACAAAGTGAACTGTATAAGTGAAATGCTGGCCATTGCTCATCTGAACTTGGATTTGATCTCCGACTTTGATGTGCTTGAGTCCACCAAGGATAGCTGGCCAGTTGTGGCCATACATGACACTATTGCCCTGCTCACCAGGTAATGGAGAAGTAGTCAAATATGAGACGCCGTCTTTGGTAATTTGCCAGTTTTGATCTACGATTCTGGCAGGTATGACCTGTAGTTCTAAACCAAGCGAATCGACCCTGATGAGTGTAGGAGCTGATTTTACGATACTGCCTTCTGGTGTTTGGGCAACTGCGATGGCTTTGGGGGTATTGCGCTCCCAAACCAAAAAGCATCCAAAACCGAGGAAGAAGAGACCCAAGCCAATGATAACGGTGTCAAAATATCGCTTCATGTTTATGACAATTTGAGTCGGCGCAGGCCAACAATCAGGAACAAGGCGCCCAAGAGGAACGAGCCATAGACCAAGGCCGAGTCGCCGGTTGCGGCGAGACCCAAGACTTCACCACCACCTGTGCCAGTATCTAGATCTTGAGTAGTAGAACTACCCTGGACAGAACCATTGGTCGTACTGGAGCTACTGTCAGCTAAACAACGGTAGGAGATATTTTTGGCTAAGTATGGGTCGACGGCTAGTCCCCAGAGACTGCCGGTGGGGATATAGTGCCAGCCTTCTGATTTGAGGATTTCAATTTCGTTTTCAGTGAGAGAACTGGCCTTCCACCAATTCGTTTGGATGCCGTTGCCATCTGCCCCACAGAAACATTGGGTCGTGGTAGTGTCTGTCAAAGTGTAGACAGTATCTTTGCCGGTATAGGTCTGACCTGATCCGACGATACCGTGGGTTCCTTCACTATAGGAAACCTTGATACTACCCTGAGGATTGGCACAAGCCGGGAAGCTAGGGGTAGTGACGGCAAAGGCGGGAGTAGCAGAGGTGAGGAGATAGGTGATAGTAGAGAGAAGAAATAAGACTTTTTTCATTGTTTGTGTCAGATATAATCTGATAGTAAAATATATAGGGCTATATGATATCAGTTTTAGGGTGAGTATGCAAGTCTATAGGCTGTGTTTTAGGGAGTAACAAGCCTCGAGTAATATGAAGTAATCACGGACACGACTCTGCGAGGCGTACCCGACTTGTCCCAGAGACCAGTAGATCCACCAACATTAACCCAGTAATTGAGCCCAATTATCGAGTTGTTGTCGATTAATAAATCTAGGGTCTGCCTGATCCAGTCGGCCTGCTCATCTTCACTCATTTGACCGTGAATGTCGGGGATCGGTGCTCCGATTTCCCCCAAATATACTTGACCACCTGATTGTAACTTGAGCTTCTCGATATCTCGGATCATTTTCTCGCCGGTACGAACATAATGATCAATGGCGACTATCCCCCCAACAGCAGAGGTAGTTTCTTTATCCATGACGGCAAGTGCTACGTCGTAGTTCATGGAGTGATAGCCCACCTCAACTTTTTTGCCAATCTTAGCGAAAGCATCATTGCCTACTCTAGTAGAGTCAATCAAGAATTGTCGATGACCCGTGATGTCCCTAGTTTTACGTGGATCTCCTGGTCCACCATTTTCACATTCGGGGCATGGTGTGAAGATATCTCCATCTTCAAATAAAGTAGGATTGGCGGCAATAAACTTGGTAGTCAAGGCTAGATGTTGTGAACGATCTATCCGGGCATAGTTAAACCACTTTTCCCAGCCGGAAAAGTTACCTCTAAACCAGACCTTCAGCTTGTGGTCTCGAGAAACTTTGACCCAACGCGTTAGAAATGAGACAAATTCGTCGTCATAGGGAGTGGCGATCGCGATATGACTAGCACCAGTGTCGGCGATATTTTTAACTTGTTGCTCGATAATCTGGTCAAAGTCGGTGTCAGCCCCCTTTTCCCTGGCTAGATCACGACTATACTTCATGGTATCGATGCTCCGGATAGCCCAAAGGGGCCGCGGGGATGGGGTGGGCGCGACAAAATCCTGGATAGTCGAGTTGCTCCTAGCTACATAGAAGACTGTCAAGATAATCGCTAGTATAATCCCGATTTTTTTGGTCATATAGCTATTCTACTTGTTATTTTTGATGGTTGCTTCAGTTTCGAGATTTGGCAGGAATTCTTCGTCTAGTTCATAAATACTAGCGAATGGGTAAGTAGCGACCAAGTGGTAGTTGGCAAATGCAGGAACTCTAGAAACTGCCTTCCAAGTGAGATCGGCATCATCGTAGGTACGCATGACGATCCACCTGGCCCAGCGATCTGGCATGGTGGTGGCGCTCTCCCAGTATTTACCAGTCCCCTCGTGGATGAATTTCTTCATCGGTAGCCCCGAGGAGAAAATAATCGCGTCATGGCTCGCAGCGGAGATCAAGATAAATCCAGCCTCATCTTTGGCGTAGGTGTTGAGGTAGCCGGATACTTCGGAGACGTTCTTTTGGCTACTACCGACCCGTGCATCGTCGATACTGACCGCATCTTTGCTGTAGAGTGCGATTGTCAGAGTAAGGAACAAGGATAATAGGAGTACAAATCTTAGGTCTTTTAATTTATCAACTAGATAGCCAGTAAAAATGCTGATGGTAGGAGCAAGCATAATCCCGTACCTGATATTAAACCAAGTATCTCCTGATATCCCCTGTACATAGATGACAGAAAAACCAAAGTAGAGAGCAATAATATTGAATAATAGAGGTGCCCAAAGGACGAGTGAGCCAAATTTGTTTTCTCTTGAAATTTTGGTATCGAGCCAAAATATAATATATCCCAAAAAAGCAAAAACTACTGGGAGAGTATAGCTACTATAAAATAGTGCGTAAAAATATACTTTGAATGACAATAAAATATCCCATTTTGTAGGCAGTACCCCAGCAGATTCCATTACGAGCTGTTGCGCGTGGGCGGAAAAAGGTCCAAGTATAAAATAGAGTGCATCATTGAAAATTAGTTGGTTCCACCCGAACCACCCTACCACACCCAAGAGTGCGAGAGTTGCAAAAAGAATGGTAGATCCCTCAGTGCGCGCAATTCTCTCGGATAACTTTTGCAGATGAGTACTAGTTAGATAGCTGTGGCGCAATACGAGAAGCCCTGCCACACCTAGTAAAAACCAACCGTCGTATCTAACTAAAGTTGCCAACATAATCCAAAAAGCAGTTTTAACTAAGTTGATAATCGAAGTGTCTTGATGCCAAAGTAATAAGTAGTAACAACTTGTAGTCATGGTAAACAGTAAGAGTGGCTCGGTCATCGCGGTGCTTTGTAAATAAAGCGTATTAATATTGGCAACAAAGAGGAGTACTCCCACAATACGACCCAAGAAAGAAACCTTGATATGTCGTAAAAACTGATAAATTACCAAACCAGTGCCAATGAAAGATAACATATTCCAGATTGCACCAGCAAAACCGGTGTGCCACATCCAGTCGTTCCAAATGAGTGGGACCATAAGGACATGGTTTAGTGGTAGCCATACAGAGCCCAGCTGAGCAGCACCTGGCTTTAACCCCTCCACTACTCGGCGACCAATATCTAGATGTGAGCGAGCATCGTTATAAGAGAGACCCAGTCCGTTTTGGAGAAAAATGATATACGATATTATCGAGATCACTGCTAAACTAAAGCCCAGCAAATAGAGCTGTCTTTTAGGTGTAATAATCCCGGCAATTTTATCTAATATAGTGTTTGGCATACCTATTTATCTCCATCCATCGAATAGTAATTTAACATGGCTTCGACTGCTAATAATGACATTTGAACGTGAGCCTCTTTGGTAAATCCTGCCACATGTGGAGTGGCGACGATGTGGGGGTGATTGAGTAGTCGTTTGTTGATGTTTGGTTCGTTACAAAAAACATCCAAAACCGCTCGTTTGATATAGCCTCGGTTCA
>DALYDJ010000006.1:0-8578 GCA_031973275.1 Candidatus Woesebacteria bacterium | reverse complement strand
AGATATTGATAAATATGGCATTTGGCTTCATAAGTTCAAACTTTTTTAGATCGAACATGCCATGAGTGGATTGGTTGAGTGGAATTTGAACCGAAATAATATCAGATACTTTGAGTAACTCGTCTAATTCTAGTTTTTTGATGCCATGATCCTTAAGTTCTGATTCGCTAATATAGGGGTCATAACCAACAATATTTACCCCAAAACTGCTTAGCTTTCTGGCAACTTCTTTTCCTATTGATCCACACCCTGCCAAGCCAATAGTTTTGTTTTTAAGCTCACTCCCCATATGTTCGTATGAGCGCCACATTCCATTGTTAAGATAACTTTTATGAGTTTCGATATTGCGTGATTCTGATAATGCCGTCGCGACAATATATTCAGCCACAGCATTGGTGTTTGATGAGGGAGAATTAAATACCTGAATACCTTGATCTCGACAATAATTGACGTCAATATTGTCGAGGCCAACTCCGGCCTTGAGAATAAATTTTAAATTGGGAAATTGTGAAAGATACAAAGCATCCAGCTTGATATAGGTCCGAACAAAGATCCCTTGAGTGTTTAAGTTTATGTCATCTTGAATTGACGTGTAAACTTGATACCCGTTTCGTTTTAGGAGATCGACAGCTTCCCTGGCTATCCCTTCTGGCTCGGCGAGGTAGATGTATTTATTCATACTTTTTGAAAGTTGCGGATAAATAAGCGAGTGTAATAAATACCACAATAGCGAGACTGACCGCGAGATGATATGTGGAGACAGAGATATATTTGTTCAACCAGACATTGTAGAGTAAAGAGCCGGATTTGTTGTCAGTGATTAACTCAAAATTGTATTTGTAGTTACTGTGGACTTTTTCCGTTAAGTTTTGCGTGTAGACACTGGGCGGGACCACACTAGAGGTAATAGCCCCGGCAACATTGATGTAGGTGGAATATGTGATCAGTGAAACAAAAGTAAGACCAAAAATAATTTTCTTACCTGAATAAGTAATTAGATGTGCAATTGGAATCAAGAATAGGGCTGTGGCAGGTATCAAATATCTAGGTCCAAAAGCCCACCCACCCCAGGGATCATTAAAGGTTGCGTAGAGAATTATATTAAGCATGATTATTGCTAATATTATCTGGAGCAAAATTGGATTAGTTCCTCTTTTATACAGAGATATGAATCCTAAAATGCCGAGGAATATAATAGGAGAATACCGGAAAAGTCCCCTGGTTTTACTGGTCAAGAGGATGCTGTAGCCGTCGATCTGTCGTTCGGTATCAAATTGCTTAAATTTTTCTTTATATTGAGGACTGGCAGTGACGATTTTTTGAGACTCTAGACTTTGAGTGGGTGGGTAAATTGCTCGACCAAGGCGTTGACCCAATTTGTATGGACTGCCTGTTGCAACGTAGTTATATATGCCAAAAACGCTAAGGATGGGTGCGATGCCGAGTGTGAGCCAGATAATCAAGTAGCCTACCCTCTTCGCAGATCCCTTACCCGGCGAAGCCTCTGCAATAACACGATACAGGTAATACATAGTTTGCGGGGCTATTAAGAGAATATTGGGGATATCGATGATTATTCCTAGGGCAAGTAATAATGCGTAGAGAATAGTGTTTTTAGCAATGATTGGTCTAAAGCAGAGAATGATTGTCGCAAGAATGATAGAAACGCTTACATTGTGCTGAGTTATAGTCGCCGAATAGACGAGTGAGTTCGTGCAAAATACAAACACTAGTCCAGCGACTAGTCCAGCAGATTTAGTAGCTTTAAAAAGCATTGCGACGCTTTGAACTAAAAATATATTGATTACGGAAATCAAACTAAAAAATGCAAACGTTGCCAGTTGAGGATAACCAATTTGCTGGCCGAGCAAGTAGGCAGGCAAGCCGAGCAAGGAAACACCTGGCGTAAAAATTGAGATGTACTTGTCACCAATCTTCGTCAAGTCGGGTGATGAAAAAGCAGCAAGCTCCTCGGACAAAAAGATGGTGCGTCTATCAACTATTGATTTGATAAGAGCATAGCGAGAAGAGCTGTGGGTACTCTCGAATGGTGTCCCAATGCTATTTTCAAAATACTGATCGTTGTAGTTGTATGAATGATAATCGCCTTTTATCACAGTCAAGAGACCAATCACTATTAATAACGCTAGAATAGCTTTTTTCAGAATTTGCATCATAAATTTGAGACCTTTTTCATAATATTAACTAAATTCATGATTTGATTGTCCAAGTTTAGTATATTTTTGGCTAGTTTGTAATTACGTCCACCGAGTGACCTGATAGATCTCGGCTTGCTCAAAAGTTGATTAATCTTGTTGGCAAGATCTCTAACATCATTAGGTCGAGCAATAAGTCCACCAAAATTAATTTTATTTAGATCGGTACTACTAGAGTTTTCAACCGTAGTACATGGCTGGGAGAGACTCAGATACAGAGGCGGAGACGAAGATGTCTGCCTGTCGGTAGTGTTTGGCAATTTGTGCCTTGGGGACATATCCCACCAATCTAACGTAATTTTCCATTTTGAGTGAATACACTAAGTTTTTGACCGCTTGCATGTCTGGCCCATCCCCAACGATTGTAAGTACAAAGTTGGTTCGATGATATTTTGTAACAACCTCATAAATAGCTTTGACAAGTAGTTGTGTGTTCTTGCGTGTAACTAGGTAACCAACACTTAGTAAAGTATATTTCTTACCTAAATGCTTTCGTGGCGATGAGTAAAACTTTGAGAGATCTGTGGGCAGTAGCATAACCTGGGAGTTGGAATGACCGAGTTGTCTGATCATGCGCAGGCCAACACTATCTTTTGCAAGAATATAGCTCGATCGTAATAATGTATGATTTGAGATTGATTTGAAAATTACTGCTGACTTGTAAGTAAAATAATGGATTGTTTGCTTGAACTTATCTAGTATATTTACCTGCGATAATTTGCTTCCCATTGAGTGAGCTTCGTCGATACCAACGAAAGTGTGCGGGGTCACAACTGGACCAAGTAAGAATGGGATTTTTTTGCTATTCCACATGCAAAGCAAGCTAAACGTTTCCCCTAATGCAAATGGACCGTTATGCCAAATGAGATCATACGACCTAGAGGCGATAAGTGAGAGTGATTTCATAAAAACGGCAGTTATAAAATACAAACGTAATGGAATAGAAATATGACTGGGCTTCCGTTTAAGTAGAGAGTGAATCCTGAAGTTACCCAACCTATTTTTCTTCATGAATCCAACGATAACATCTCCTGACATTCCCTCAATTTTACTCAAAGCGTTTAAGTAATCGTAAGCGCGAGAATATTCACTCCCATCAGTCTTATTGGCCATATAGTGGAGAGGGGCAATTAATATTTTCATAGAAACTTTGGTTGTTGCAAATATTTTTTAGCCATAGATAGATACTCGAGATAATTCTTGTTACGGTGACTTAGTTTCATTAGGAGAATATGTCCGAACAATAGTTTGGCATTTAGATTATCTGCATCATTGGCAAAGTCTTTGACTGACATATTGAGTGAAGAAACCTTAACCTGAGCTAGATCGTATCCGGCTACAGAATAAAGCATTTGTTCATTATCAATCAAATAGATATTGTTTTTGTCGACGATAATATTGTCTGCTTTTATATCGCGATGCACGAGTACTAACCGTGAACTATCAACTTTGACTAATCCTAGAATACTGCGATACAACAGTTTCAATATCAAGGCAAAGTTGGATGGATTATTGATCGTAAACAAAGCGGCATAGAAAACCGAGTTTATCGATAGACTGAGCTTGCTGACTAGCCTGGGTGATTGTCTAGAATCAATGCCAACTTCTGATCCATAGCTTATCTGAGATAACTTTGTGATAACTTCGTTAATGACTTGAGCTTGTTTATCTTGACTATAGGCAGAGAGTGATTTCCCTGCACAATATTCGTATACTATCGAAAGCGTCTGTGAGGTTCTGATAAAAGTTAGAGGTGGGATAGTCTTGATCCGATACTTACCAGTGGTCTTAGAGCTACTTGATAAGACCTGGTTTAAGTACTTACTCGAAAGATATTGATTGAGCAGGCTAAGGTAAGCGTAGTTATTAGTGGTAGCGAGACAGGTTTTGATGTAATACTTCTTAGTGCCATTGTTATCTTTTTGATATATGCCACTTAGGTATTGCGACTCCATACCACTATTGTTGATAGTGGATACTAGCTTGTAACCAGGTATGCTAATATTTTTGGTGTCAATCGTATTGGGCTTACGCCTAAACAACTGAGCGAGGAACAATTGATAATCTGAGCGAGCAAACACAATTTCGTCGTTGGCAGAAATAACTCTGAGCAAGTGCGAAGCACTCTTGCTCCAATCATATTTTTTTGCCCAAGCAATCGATTCTCGAGACATCTGATTGCGGAGAGCGCTGCTAGTTAAGAGCTTGATTATCGACCTTTTAAATTCTGCAATATTGCCATAAGGCACGAGAAAGCCGGAGTGATTATTGTCGACGGCGTCCCTCAACCCGGCTACGTTGCTTGCTACCACCGGAGTCCCACAAGCATTGGCTTCGATCGTCGTGATCCCCCACCCCTCGATCAGACTAGGATTGACAAATACCCAGGCTTGTTGATAGAGAGACAACTTCTGATCTTCACTAACTTTACCTGCAAAGGTAATAGAATTTTCGAGCTTGAGTTTTTTAACCAACCTCATCAGCGACTTGCGACATGGTCCATCACCGGCAATTACAACTTTTACCCGGGGCATACTCTTGATGATTTTTTGAGCAGATAGGATTAAGATGTCCACGCTTTTGGCTGTTGTAAGACGACCGAGATAGAGAATCATGGGATCTTTGCTTTTTTTGCCGGGTTTAAAGTGCTTAAGGTTGACCCCGTTATACACAATATGAGGATCACGCTGGGTTAGTCTGTGAGCAATAATCTCGGCTTTGCTACTGGGAGATACTGTTAGTACATCAGTCTTGCGATAAACGAGAGGCATAACCCGCTTCTCCAAAAACTGAGCGATCCATGAAAAGGGAGGAATAAGGCTTTTCCTAAATACTTCTTGATGAACATGATGAATCAGTAAAAATACTTTTTCTTTGGCGTAGATTGGAGTAAAGAAAGGCAACCCGTTCTCACTATCTATGATGATATCATAGCGACCCCTAAGTCTAAGGCTATAGTAAACATATGCCCAAAAATATACCAGGTAAAATCCTCCATGCCGAACAATCCTCACTCCATCAATTTTCTCGTGTCGTCCACTTTTACCATCACTCCCAGAGAAGATGGTTACTTCATGACCCTTCTTTACTAGTACCTTGCTTAACTCATGAATATATACCTCTGCTCCCCCTGCCCATCTGTGTCGCAAGTCACGCCAGTTAAAGATGAGTATTCTTAATTTCCCAGAAGAAAGAGGAGGGCGTGGGGCGAGAGGTCGGAATAAGCCGAGGAAATCGGTAATGGCACGCATTATATCGATTACAGTCTTATAAAATAAGGACATAGAAACTACTACTACAACAGACACAATAGAAGATATTAAAACTACCTGAACTAAATCAGAGGTTGATTGGTGCATCAACAACATTCCAAATATTTGGACACATCCAACAACAAATCCAACTACTGGGAAAATGTAGCGCTTGCGTATTTGTTGATACGTGACGATAAGTGACGAGATGCTGAATAGTGCCATCGCGATTGAGTAAGGAGTGAGGTATCCAATAATTGTGGAAACCTTGCTACCCCACAAAATAGGAGCCGTATAGCTACCCAAGTAGCCAAAAAATATAATCGCAAATATATTTACTAACGCAACTAAAGTTAATAGCTTAAGGAAAGTCGTTTTAGGTGGACGGCCCGCTCCGATATCACGTGATACGTAGGGAATTAGGAACTGGCTGAACATAGTACTTAAGAAGAAAACCATCTTGCCAGCTAACGCGATATAGCTATATGAACCTGCTTGCTCAGGACTCAAAAAGTGTTTGGCCAACACTACATCCAAACCCAGATATGTAGCTTTGGTTAAGGTGGTAAGAATCGATGTGAAGTAGAACTTTTTTGAAAGTTTTAAATCTTTTACTTCGATCTGATTACTTTTTATATTTGATTTAAGCCTGTAAATCTGACGCGACTCGATCCATAGAACTAATAACATTGATAATGGAGTTGCAACGTAGAGATAGTTCTGAAAGTTAAAAGTGATAAATGTAGTGGTAAGTACAAGTTTGGTCAGTGCTTCTACAACAGCTGTAATTGCTAGAACAGTAAATACTAAGTTACCACTAAGGAAGCCACCGTTGACCGCGCTAACGGCTGATATGATCCATACTGGGATAAAAACTAAGAACAATATTGGGCTGTCGGTGTGAAAAAACTTTTGTATCCAGGGGATTAGGAGTAACCAAATGAGTCCCAGCAGGGTGGTAACTCTAAAGACTCTGCCTAGAAGTAGGGACCATAATTGCTTAACAGGATGCCTATATTTACCGAGTAAGTAGGCGCTCGCGTGGGTCATAGTTCGACTAAGTGCAGAGATAGGAATCGAAGCTAAATAAATCAAACTACTAAACAAACTAACATCTCCAAAAGTTGTTAAATCAACTCGCCGACTTAAATAGGCGTTATAGGCAAAATTCATAAAATTATTAAAAAGAGATGCAAATACCATCACCCCACCCGCATTCCAGACATTTTGCATGTATTCGGCGATACGCTGGACACGACGAGCGCGTGCTTTTTGGGATTCAGATTTTTGCGTCAGGGAATTGGTAAGTTTTTTTGCGTAATCAAGGTGCAGACCGTGAATCGTCTTTTCCCAGTAGTGGGGCTTAAAAAATAATTGGAATAAGGCGATCGTGGCAGCATAACTAATCATGAGCCAGTAGATGGGGATGAGAAAAACGTATTTAACAAGGTTCCAGTGACCCCTCTTGGCACAGCCAATCATGTAGTTGTAGAGATAAGTGAAGTTACCAAGCAATAAGCTTGTTACTGCCATATAGAAAACAGGTCCGGGATAGATAGCTTCGATCGCAGGGCCCATGTAACTATAGAGCGCAAAGTAGGCGAGGGTGAGCGCCCATAGCAAGGGATTGATCAGGATAAAAGCAATACGACCGCCGACAATGAGCTGGAAAATGAGGGCATGGATGCCATGACGACGCATGAAACTAAGCGGATTACGCATGTGGACTAAATAGGTTTGCATATAGCCCTTGAGCCAGCGACTGCGTTGTCTAAACCAGTTTTTAACGTTGCTATTGGCTTCTTCTAAGGTCGTACTATCGATAATGGCAGTTTTGTACCCAGCCTGAAAAATGCGAGCACCTAGGTCACAGTCCTCCGTGACATTGAAAGGGTCCCACCCCTCTAGCTCTCGTAGATCAGAGGTGCGGAAGTGGTTGCTGGTACCACCCAAAGGAATCGAGGTGTTGATGGATTGCAAACCTGGCAAGATAACGTCGAACCAGAGAGAGTACTCGGCGGTAAAGAGACGAGTCAGCATGTTGTGAGTGGGGTTGTAGTAATTGAGCTTGGCTTGGAGACAAACGACATCTTTGCTACTACTTTTAAATGCATAGTAAGCCTGCTTGAGTTGCATGGGATCGGGCTGGTCTTCGGCGTCGTAGACCACAATGTACTCCCCTCTGGCCATGCCGAGCCCATAGTTGCAGGCCTTGGGCTTAGTCTTGGGCTTACTGTCGGGAACCACAACTATACGAAAGTTTTTGGGGAGTAGCATCTGCTTTGCGGCAGAGATCGTTGCGTCGTCATCTTCTTCTAGCAGGAGCATCACTTCGAGCTTGTGGCTAGGCCACTCCATTTTTTGCATAGCCTCGATGAATTGGGGTAGGACATGAGCTTCTTTGTATAGCGGACACAAAATCGTGTAAGTAGGTAGATCCCGCGGGGAGAGCTTTGCTAGATTATCTGGGGTAATACTGATTTCTGGAGGCATGTGCAGACTTTTGAGAATTACAAAGAGATTAAAGAATACGTCGACTAAGTAAACTGTACTCAGGATGGCAACGGCGACGATGGCGGTAGAGAGAGGGTTGATTACAAATCCAATTGCTACAACCGCCGTAAGTAGGAGAATTAACCCTAACTGCCAACCAACAAATGTAGAGATAGCTGACTTTGAATGATGGAGGGTAGTATGGGTAATATAGCTATTCCGGCGAAAGGTGACTCCAGAGCCAATCATCCCTGGTTGTTTATGATCCTCAGAGTGAATTGGGCCGGCGAATCTGGCCGCGAAGTACTGCCCCACGCGAGATTTTTTGAGTAATTGGATGAATGAGTGTGTTTTGAGGGGCATATAACAAAAAATCTGCCATAAGACAGACTAGTAACTTAATAACTGAAGACTAATTATAACATAGTTGTATAGTATATAGGATAATTTGGCCACAAAAAATCCCGACCCTTGTAAAAGGAATTCGGGATCTCACTTATTGGCGACACAATTGCCCCGGCAATGACTTATTTTCGCATATAGTTGCCCATATACTATCGTCGGCGCTAATGTGTTTCACGACTCTGTTCGGAATGGGAAGAGGTGGTGCCACACCGC
>DALYDJ010000005.1:0-19560 GCA_031973275.1 Candidatus Woesebacteria bacterium | reverse complement strand
AGGTATATTCGCCCTTGGCATTTGTGTCGATGAATTTGAAGGTCGAGAGGATTTTTGTTGAAATGCTTTCTTCTTCAACAGATCCTTTGCTCAGGTAAATTTCGTAGAAGTAGTTACCCTGAATAGTCATAACAGAAGTTGAGTCCCCATCGGAATACTTGAAAGCTGGTTGAGACTGGATTTCAAAGTCAATATATTCTGGTGATTTATTTGCATTTGTAATGGTAATTGATTTTTTGGCTTCTTCTAGAGTTTCATATTTTTTTACTGAAACTACTTGAACTATAGTATCATTATTATCTGATACATTTATAGTGTTGGTCGTACTCAATTTTCTTTCATTCTCGTTTGCTGATAGGGATTCTACTCCTGATTGAATAGTAAGGTTATTTGGATATCGGAAAGAGTAGTTATACCTTGTGTTTGTATATGTTTGCCAGCCCGCGGTGGGATCCGAGGTGGCGACAGGCGCTGAACTAGATAAGGGAGTCATCGACAGGTCCAAACCACGAACAGATGGAAAGTAGATGCGGGAGAGGATTTTGTCTCGTGTAATTTCCCAGGGCGTTTGTTGGGAGGTGGTAGAAATAATTTGGTAAGTTTTGATGTTACTAATATCTTTGATGCTTACAATAATTCCAAAATGATTTATTCCGGGAGTTTTAAAGATGACTGCATCCCCTACTCTTGGCTCGCGAAGTAAAAAGCTAATCCTTTCAGAAAAAATGTAACTATCTACTTTAAATGCTTCGAGGAGATTTTGACCTCTAGCCCGCATAGGATTGAGGAGAAGGTAATATGACAAGGAGATAATGCCTAGGGAAATGATAGAGAGATAAAAGAAGCGCCATATTTTTGCGAGTATCGAGGCCTGGAAGTCTGGTTTTATAGGTGAGACACTTTCCGGCTCGAGTGGAATGGAGATAACCGGTGGAACAAGGTCGTTATTCATAATTTAAAAATTAACTGGTAGTTTGAATGTGAGTTGTTTTTCTGGTATGCCACTAGGATTATCTGACAATAGTACAATAAATCCAGACTTGCCTACCGAAGTAAATTCGACCGTTGTAATAAAGTCTATACTTTTACCGCTAGACCACGATCCTGATTCTACTTCTTTTGCGATTCCGCGACCAATGATTTTATCGTTAGTGTCGCGCAATTCGACCGGGAATTGACCCTCAAACATCCAGCCCGAAGGAACAACTCCTTTTATAATTACTGGAGAAGTGATCCTTGCATTTTCTCTTGGCGTCGATATTGTAGGCGAATTTGAGATATCAATAAATTTGAAGGTGGAGAGGATTTGGTCAAGAATTTGTGAAGATGAGTTTTCACCAATCAACTGTACAAATCTCCCATTGGATTTAGTTATAAAAATATACTTGTCAGATCCATATGGATTCTCATGACACAACTGCCCCTCAATTTCTCCTACTTTGTGAGGTTGACAGTTGCCATATAAATTCCAAGATACCCACTCAGATAGTGAGAGTTCGTGTGCCTTTGCGTTGTCAACTCGATATTGG
Organism: Candidatus Woesebacteria bacterium; assembly: GCA_031973275.1. GTDB lineage: Bacteria > Patescibacteriota > Microgenomatia > UBA1400 > UBA12108 > CAJAUT01. The sequence goes on along the minus strand of DALYDJ010000005.1, from coordinate 18,031 downwards.
TAGTTTTTGGCATGAATTAAAAGATTTGCTAGAATTTTATCGTTTTTTTCGGTAAGGACTAGGTTAAATTCTGGGTCGGAATTTAGTGGAGTGTTAATTGTTATTGATACTTCTTGTGGGTGGCGAAAAGAAAAGAGTTGGTTGGAATAACCTGGCCACATCTTGGTCGGGTCGGCGGAGGCGAGAGGGGTGGGTGTGGGGGAAGGTGTCAGTTTTTCTAGGGTGAGCTGGCGAACCTGGAGGAAGAGATAGATCGAGATCACCGATACAATCGAGAGCAAGATCAGCGAGATATAGAGAAAAAAAGGGAACTTTTTCTTTGGGGGAATCAAGTTCCGAACACTTTCTGAAGGAAGGTTCGGAACTAAGGGATCAGGGGTCGCAACTGAGGGAGAAGGGTCTGTAGGAACAATATTTTCTGATTCTGACATAGATTAATAGTACATTACTATTTGACGATCCGCACCAACATCCCGACGTCGGAGAGATTATAGATCTCGCGAGAATCCTTGGGCTCCATAGCCACACAACCCCCTGTCATCATGTCGCCGATATAATAGCCGTGATTGTATATCGGCTTGCCTTTTTCGCTGACTGCGTAGGCGATCTCGTGGAGCCCTAGATAGGCCCCGACATCGCCTGCGTACTTGAACCCCATCCAGTAAGGCATCCAGACGTTATAAATCGCAGAAAAAGCTTTGGGGGCTTTGTTTAAAATATGAAACTCCCCTACTGGAGTGGGGTATTCTGAGCCAGTAGAGACGCGGTATTCCTTGTAGAGCCCACCATCGATAAAGAAATACATTTTTTGCTGAGAGAGATCGACTTCTAGATACTTGTTTGCCAACTCCCCTTTGGAACTAGGACCATCGTCAACACCCAGTACAAGTGGAGCCTCCTCCCCTAAAAATCGAGAGTGAACGGCTCGACGAGTGCTTTGATAGGCAATCTCGGAATTAAAAAACTTTTTCTGTTTGGCACTAAGTTGCGGCAAAATATAGCTAATTAGCTTGGACCTATCTACTTCTGGAGGAATGTTAATTTCTGATGAAGTTGGTACGATAACCGAACGAATAATTGAGGGATCTATCGGAAGCTCAGATTGGGTAGAGCCGTCTTTGAGGATAAGGTTTAGAGGTGAATTAAAAATATTTGCCAGCTTGGTGTTGTAATCGCTTAGCGTAGAGTAATTGCGATCTCTGAGCGTAAAGGTGGGTTTGAGTGATCCAGTAGTAGATCCTAGGTAGTTCCCAACCAGTTGACGCAGGGATGCGACGTTGATGACGTAATCTTGCGGAGAGGATAATGCCTGTAGCTGACCGGTGCTAGGGTCGTAATTAAAATTTGCTACCGAGTTGGACTTGGTGGGGATCACTAGCTCGCCGGTCAAGCCTTCTAAATCTCTTTGCGAGATGACATATTCTTGGTCGGGTAAAAGGAGGGTAATGACATCACTACTACTATCAACTGGTGAGGAGTCGGCGACGACTGTGCTTGTTTGATAAGCAGAAAACATGTGATAACTAGAGTAGGAGCTCAGAGCAATGAGTAAGACGGCAAAAGCAAAAAATCGCAACTTCATTGAGTGCTGGCACTGGTTGTACTAGTTATTGGTGCAATAGACTTGACGATCTCGTCCATCTCTTTGATGATATCCGCATCGTATTTGGCTGGGACGTTGTAGACTAGACCACCGATAGTGAGCGGTGTCTGGAAGTAGGGACCATCTTTTTGTTTTTCACAGAAAAACATAGAGGATTTATCTCCCTGGTTGGCGTTGAAGTAGCGGCGGAGAATGGCTCCGCTAGCGGTATTGAACTCGGCATATTGTTTGTTGCGCAAGTCACCCGATGACCCCTCGAATGCAGGACTATCGCTAAAGAGGCAAACTGCACCTCCAATAGCTTTTTGACTGATTGTGAGCTCGTAGTTGTTGCGATAGATAGAGACATCGAGACTGTTTTGTCCGGCTTTATCGACTAACACCCAAGTCTGGGGATACTCGAGAGAGAATGCGCTAAAGGCCAGTCCGGCTACTTTTTGACTAGCATACTCTTTTAAGTCTTGACCCAACTTAGATAAGTCCGTCAATCTAAAACTAGCTAGCGCAGCGTGATAGTCGCGAATAATGGTGTCGCTTGAAATAGAATTTTTGTCGCCGCTAGGACTCAGGGTAAAAATATAGAACATGTCGGATACTTTGATGTAGGTGGAGATACCTTGGAGGCCAGTTTTGGGCCACGATTCGCTGCGCTCGTAGCCATCATATTGCCCCACTTTCACCTGAGTAGTTTTGTTTGATTTGAGGGTATCTTGGTTCTGTGCGTCGAGAGAAGCCAAATAATCATCTAGATTTGTAGTACTTTTAAAGGCATAAATTTCGAGTGTGGCGAGGTTTTCGGCGTTGAAAATAGCGTTGTCACTATAAAGAGGCGATCTTTTAATTTCGCTCCATTTGGGAGGGATAGATAGAGTGTAAAAAAAGTCTGCGTTGGAGTAGGTCGGCCAACCCTGGACTTGATCTTCGACTGTAGCTGTACTGGAGCTGGTTGTTGAGGAGGGACTAGAGTCTTTTTTACCAAAAAAGACAATGCCCAAGGCGATAGAGAATAGAATAACTGCCACTCCCCCTAGGATAGGCAAGAGTTTGAATTGGCTTTTGGGCGGTCTCCCAGACTGCTTCGCGTCTGGAGGCATTTCTCGGGTCGCCTGAGGCGACTCGATGTGCATAGCTGGAGGTTCGGGTTGATAAACTGTTGCTGGTTCCATGGCACTAGTATATACGAGATTGGATTAGTCTGTAAATTTGAAGGTCGATAGGATCTGAACAACGCTAGAATTGGTATAAATACCAGTTGGCTGTAGATTGATTTCGTAAATATACTTTTCGGTGGGAATAATTACATAACTTACTCCAGTTCCAGAATTGCTCGTAACTAAAGTATCGAACTGGCCATACCTCTTGCTTTCCATATTTGAAAATTTGTAATACATGTAGAATTTATACGGAGTATCGCTACCACTACCGTAATAGTATCCATCATTTGGGGTTATGGATTTCACGGTATGTAACTTAAGGTCATTAAACCAGGAAAGAGGATTAGTATATCCCGTTGGCAGTTCAGATTTGGAATACCTATTGACCCCCACGGTAATTTCATCTTTCCTGACCGCCGGGGAGTTGTCATCAATCAACAATTGCCAATCTTCTGGGTATTCAAATTGAATTCCAAGTTTTTGATTTGTGTAGGTTTTATTTTTTACCGGTTGAGTGAAGCGGGTACCGAGGCGGGTGATACAAGTGGCGGGGTAGGATTCTTGGATGGTACTGCCATTGGCGGCGACGCAGGATTCGTAGGAGTCGATCGATTTGAGGGCGGAATACTCAGAATATTTTTGGTAGGCGACGAGGGAGAGGAGCGCAACAATACTAAGGAGAAAGAGTTTGAGTTTCATGGCTATATGATACACGAATTTACCTTTGGGGTCTGACCTGGTCTCGCGTTGCATATTGAACTCGACTAAACATCTTGGCCGTTGGCCAGGATTTCCTGAGCAGGTCAGACCCCTAATCGCAGGAGACAAAAGAACGGATCTTCGCCAAAGCAAAGATCCGTTCTTGGTAAATAACTTAATTACAATTTAACGACGGGGACGGAAGCCACCGCGGTCACCGCCGCGTCCTCCACCAAAACCTCCGCGTGATCCACCGCCAAAGCCGCCGCGTTCGCGAGGTGCTTCGGGTTTGAGCTCTGCTAGAGGGACCATGGAGAGATCAGTGCGACCCATGTCATCGACGCCTTTGACGTAAACGTGGACGATATCGCCTTCTTTAACTATCGCGTTGGCGTCTTGGACATACTCCTTGGACATGCGAGAGATATGAACGAGACCTTGCTTACCTGGTAAGAACTCAACGAAAGCACCGTATCCTTCGACACGAACAACTTTTCCGTCGTATTCTTCCCCTGCTTCGGCTACGTGAGTCATGCCTTTGATCCAAGTGACGGCCTTGTCCATAGCAACTGGATCGACTCCAGAAACAGTGACTTTACCTACACCAGTAGAATCATCGATATCAACCTGAGCACCAGTTTCTGACATGATCAGCTTGATGTTCTTACCGCCTGGTCCGATGACTTCACCGATTTTGTCGGTGGGGATCTCGAACTGGACGATCTTGGGTGCGTATTTAGACAAAGTCTTACGTGGTTCTGGAATGGCTTTGAGCATGACTTCCATGATCTCAAGACGAGCTACTTTGGCTTGAGCCAAAGCTTTCTCCAGGACTTCGAAAGAAATACCCTTTACCTTGATATCCATCTGGAGGGCGGTGATACCATCTTTGGTACCAGCGACTTTGAAGTCCATGTCGCCGACATGATCTTCAATGCCAGCAATATCGGTTAGAACGACGGCTTTCTTGCCATCGAACATGAGACCCATGGCGATACCGGCAACTGGTTTCTTTAAAGGAACACCAGCGGCCATGAGTGCCATAGTAGATCCACAGACTGAAGCCTGTGAAGTACTACCATTACTACTCATGACTTCGGATACGACCTGAATGGTGTATGGGAAGTCGATCTCGGCAGGGAGCATGGGAACGAGGGCGCGCTCGGCGAGTGCACCGTGGCCGATTTCCCTGCGACCTGGAGCACCAAAGCGACCAGTTTCACCTGACGCATAGGGCGGCATGGTGTAGTGGTGGATGTAGTGCTTGACGGTCTCGGATTCCATGGTCTCTAAAATCTGACCTAGGGAGGGAGCTCCGAGGGTAGCAATAGAGAGTACTTGAGTCTGACCACGTCTAAACATAGCGGAACCGTGTGGGCGAGGAAGGATATCTACCTCGGCTTCGAGTTCGCGTAACTGGGTAAGTTTGCGACCATCGATACGAAGTTCTTTTTCGATCGTGGTTTTGCGGGTTTCTTCTCCGAGTACATCGTGGATGATCTCGTAGAGCTGCTTACCATCGAGTTTCTCGGCATACTCCTCTTTAAGAGGAGCGAGGAATCCTTCGATTAAACCATCTTCAGATCCGGGGACGCCAAGCTTAGCAGCTAGGTCAGCACGGATTTTGCCAGCGACTTCTTCACGGAGTTCTGCGGGGATAGTCTCGACTGCGGCGAATTCTTGTTTGACTTTGCCGATCTGTTTCTGGAGATCAGCTATCACGGCGACGATCTTTTTGATTTCGTCGTGAGCAAACTTCATCGCACCCAGAGTCTCTTCTTCTGTCACTTCGTTCGCTCCAGCTTCGACCATAACAATGGCTTCGGCTGAGCCGGTTACAACGAGATCGAGTTTAGATTCTTTGCGCTGTGCGTAGGTAGGATTGGCGACATATTGTCCATCAATCATGCCGACGCGGACACCAGCGATAGGACCTTCCCAGGGGATGTCAGAGACAGTAAGAGATGCTGAGGCTGCGACTAGTCCTGGCATATCGGCGTCGTTTTCGCCATCAGCCGATAAGACGGTGGCAATCACTTGGACGTCACGCTTTAAAACACTAGGGAATAAGGGACGGATGGAGCGGTCGATAATACGGCCTTTGAGGACGGCTTCGTCCGATGGACGGCCATCGCGTTTGACCCAGCGACTACCTTTGATCTTGCCACCAGCGTAGAGCTTTTCGGCGAAATCAACGGAGAGGGGGAAATAGCTCAGGGTGGTGTCGTTCTTGCCCATCACGGTTGTGACGTGGACGACAGTTTCACCGTAAGTAATAAGGATGGCAGCGTTGGCTTGCTCGGAGAACTTGCCGTACTCCATGATTAAATCTCTACCACCAACGTTCACGGACACTTTTGTAATTTTTCTCATGAGATTGTAACTGATTACTTCGAGAGGCCTAGACTCTTGATCACCGTCTGATAACGCTCGACTACACTCCCACGGAGGTAGTTGAGCAGACGACGTCGTTTGGACACCATTTTGAGGAGTCCACGGCGAGAGTGATTGTCCTTTTTGTGAAGCTTCAAGTGCTCGGTGAGCTCCTTGATGCGCTCAGTCAAGAGGGCAATCTGTACCTCGGGAGAACCAGTGTCTCCTTTCGTAGTTGCAAATTTTTTAATAATAGAGGTTTTGTTGTCGGTTTTCAGCATGTGATGTATTGTAACTGATCAGGGATAAATCTGCAATGGTTTGACTAACTTATGAAAGAAAACATGTCTAAGGCACTTTGATATATGAATAGTTCACGTTGATAAATTGCCGTAACTTCTTCTAATGTTAGATTAATCCCTTTTTGTTTAAATGTTTCTTTAGCGATAATAAGTACGTGAGGTTCGGAGGTAAGCGCATTTCGCGCAACATCTCTACGTAAAATAATCTGGTCGATTGGGAGCAGTGATGTCTCAAGGATTGCTTTGGTTGAGTTGTCTATTTTAACCATTGGTTGAATTAATTAGACTTGGAGCCGGAGAAGATTTTGGGTTTGGTCCAGTCCTCGGTGGGGGCAGTAGAAGGTGCGGGGGTGGGCGCAACTGGCGCTCCGTGATCGACAATAGGCATATCATTCATGATCTTGGCGGTTTGGGTGGGAGCAGTCGGGGCTGTGCGGCGAGCACCGGTACGATAGAGAATAGCAAGAGCTTCAAAGGTGTCGGCGGTCATGTTGGGACTAGAGAGTCCGGAGGTAGCATCCTCAATGCCACGCATCAAGTTGTTCGCGATATCGATGTCCATGGGGAGAGATAGTTCTTTAAGGAGCGCAGTAACTAGCTCTGAGTTGCTGGAGCTTGGATCGGTGATATTGATCTCACCAAACGAACCTACTTGGTTGCTGATATTGGCAATGCGTTCCTTGGCAAAGAGTTCATTTTCCTTTTCGGCGAGGGCACCAATGTCTTTGAGATCGGCGGCACCAATTACAATCACGAGATCGGCGGCGGCACCGGAATAGCCAAATTTGACATTTTCCGCCGTGAGCGGTGGTATCCCCTTGGCAGGATTGATAATCAGGTTGAGATGACCACCCTCGGTGTTGCTTGTGACTTTGTCGACGTGGTTTTCTGGTACATCAAGAGTGATGACTAGGTTGGCACCGCCGACGTCAGTTGTGATCTTGTCGAGACCTACCAGGTGAGAGTCGCGGACAACTGGTGCAGTGGAGGCGACGATCGAGACGGCTTTGCCACTTTGCTTGATCGAGAGATACATGGCCAATGAGGCCGCCACAATATCCTGCGAGGGATTCTCTGGGATAGTTAAAAGGACTGATTGTGCAGTCCCTAGCTTAGTTTTTAGAGCTTGTAGTTGGTCGTTCATATGTCGTCTAACTTTTTCTTATAGGCTATTATAGCGTCTTTTGGCTGGACGTCAAGGTTGGGGGAGAAAAAGATCCCACACTCTTTGCCGGACTCGACTAGTTTAACCTCGTCTTTACCTATCCTGATACTGCGAACTTTGGCATTTTTGACTACATCACCTCTGACCAAGTGGATGGTATCCCCTACCTCGAATCTACCTGAGGTGATCGAGGATCCGGCAATGTGGTCGCCGTTGATGTCAAAAACCTTGAGGACAACGGCTGATCCTAGCTCGTCTTCGTCGATACTAGGCTCCATGAGTTTGAGGACTTTTTTTTCGACGTACTCGAGGATTTCGTAGATAATCTTGTGATTTTTGATCTGGACATCCTCTGCTTCGGCTAGCTTGGTGACGCTCGCACTCACGCGAACGTTAAACCCTAGAATAATCGAGGAAGTAGTTGAGGCCAAGAGGACATCGCTCTCGGTGATGTCACCGGTAGCGGCGCTCACCAGATAGACGTCGGAACTAAAACTACTCTTTAGTGCTTCGAGCGAGCCGGCTGTGTCGGCTTTGACGATGAGATTGAGTCGTTTGATGCTCGGATCTACGACGGGGGCGGGTACGTTTTCGAGGTTGTTGCCAGAAAGGTTGGGGGCAAATACACCTGGCACGATCACTTCCCCGACTGTAGGGAGAGTGGTAAAACCTAAAATCTGGACTGGTGTGCCGGGATGTGCGAGGACAATATTGGCACCCTGGTCGTTGAAGCAGGCTCTGACTTTACCCCCGGCAGTTTCGCTCCTGATCGCGTCACCGGTATGGAGGGTCCCAGCTTTGACGATAGCTGAGACTAGGACTCCCCTTTTGGGATCGAGCTTGGCTTCGATAATGGGGGCAGAAAGAGCTAACTCCGGCTGGTAAGGTAGTTCTTCGAGTTCCGCCAGGAGGAGGATAGTCTCGAGTAGAGTATCGACGCCGGCACCGGTTTTGCCAGATATCAAGACGAACGGAGTATTGCCACCATAACCTTCGACAAAAACTTCGTACTGAGTGAGCTCGGCTTTGACTACTTCGACGTTGGCATCTGGCTTGTCGATTTTGTTGATTGCTACGACAAAGGGTACTTTAGCGGCCTGAATATGTTTGATAGATTCGATAGTCTGGGGTTTGACGCTGTCGTCAGCAGCGACGACCAGGACAACAATGTCTGCGATGCTGGCACCACGTGAGCGCATTTTGGAAAAAGCCGCATGTCCCGGAGTGTCGATAAAGGTGAGAAACTTGCCCTGGAACTCGGCCTGGTAAGCCCCGATTGACTGAGTGATCCCGCCTGACTCACGATCGGCAACATGAGAGGTGCGAATGTAGTCGAGCAAGGTGGTTTTGCCATGATCGACGTGACCAAGGATCGCAACGATGGGTTGTCTTGCTTGCTGAGCTGTAGGTTTTGCCAATTTTGTCTTACTCATTACACTCCCTTCCGTAGATGCTAGGAGATAGATGCTAGATACTAGAATCTAGAATCCAAAATCTAGAATCTGTTTTACTTACTTTCGGCTTCGCGCTCGGCTTGGTAACGAGCCATTTTTTCTGACTCCTCTTTAGCCATGTTCTGCTTTTTGTGGAAACGCGCGATAGCTTTTTCGGTTTCTTCTGGGCCTCTGACATCGAGCTCGGCAAAAACAACCTTGACTTCTGCCAATTTGGTTTCGAGATCGGCGACGGTTGTAATCTGCATATCGATCAGAGTATTGCGCAATTTACTAGAGAGACCGAGGGCGTCAATCTCAAATTGCTCATCACCAGATGTAGACAAAGCAATTTTACTCGCTTCTACACCTTTGATGTCGATTTTGAACCCGGTCAGCTTGGCTGCAAGGCGTGCGTTCTGACCACCTTTGCCGATGGCGAGAGAAAGTTGATCGTCTGGAATCGTGATCGTGGCTTTGCGGAGCTTTTCGTCGATCACGACGCTGAGCCCTTCGGCAGGCGCAAGTGACGACGCAATATACTCTTTGATATCTTTGGAATATTCGATGATATCAACTTTTTCGCCGTTTAGTTCGTTGATGACTGCCTGGACACGAATACCCTTTTGACCAACACATGATCCAACTGGATCAACCCCATCTTGGGTACTTTTGACAGCCAATTTGGTCCGGTGCCCTGCTTCACGGGCAATCGCCACGATCTGGACCGCATCTGATCCCACTTCGGGGACTTCGCGGGCAAAGAGCTCTTTGACCAACTCTCCTGCGGAGCGACTGACAATAATAGCCCTGCCTTTGTAGGTTTCACGAATCTCTTTGATATAGACAGCGATCCGCTGATTGAGGCGATAAAACTCGTTGGGGATAGCTTCGTTTGGAGGCATGATAGCCTGACCACGACCGATATCAACGACTACATTGGGTCCGTCGAAGCGGAGGATCATGCCGGTTACCATAGTGCCAATCTTGGCTTCGTACTCCCCGAGAATTGCGTCTTTTTCGGCTTCGCGAACTCGTTGCATGATGACTTGTTTGGCGACTTGGGCGGCAATACGACCAAAACCAGCTGGAGTAGCATCTTTGCCATCTTTTTCGACAGTAATTGCGCCGGTTTCTTCGTTGACGTTGACTACATACCCTACCAAAGCCTCTTCGTCGGCGAGACCCAGGTCGCGCTTGAGGGCAGCGAGCAAGGCTTGTTTGATAGATTCGATAACTACCTTGGGATCAATACCTCGCTCGGCACAAATTTGGTTTAAAGCGAGTGCAAATTCTGATTTGGTTTGAGACATATATAACTCCTAATATAACTATTAACTTGATAACAAACTATCTGTTGAAGCGGAGATAAAAATAAAGGTGGGAGTGAGCCCACCTTAACTATATTTCACTACAACAGATGCTAGTATATCACCAGCAGATAGGTTTGGCTATAGCCTGGAAATTGTGCTAGTTGAGATCGGTAAAATCTTCTTCCAGGATGGTGGTATTGTTGATATCGGCTTCGAGACTAGCGGTGTCTGACGAATCGGAAGTGGCTGGCATAGCCTCTAAGCTTTGATCGGGAGTGGGAGAGGGTAGCGTGCTTGCAGTAGCTTCGTCCTTGGCAGCCTGATTGGGTCGCAGGACATCTGAGAGTGTACAACCACCGAGCAATAGAGCAGTCACAAATACTAACATGATTTTTTTGATCATATGGCCTCCTTAGATATTGTTATTTTGAACGGCTGCGCTAGATGCCGGCAGGGCCGGTTTGGAAATTGTTTTCAAGGTTTTGATTGCTTCCTTGAGGAGGACATGAACTTCGACAAATAGCTTGCGGGCAGAGTTGGCCATGTCGCGCGCTGCTAAAACGGCGGCTTTTTGCTCGCTAAAAGCGGATGGATCAATCCCGCGGAAGGCGTCAACTGCTTCGTCGCCCTTGGTTTTGGCTTCGATTAGTTTGGTATTGGCGGTTGTGAGCTTTGAACGCAGATTGATCACAACTGGGTCTTTAGCATTAAGCGAATCGAGCCTTGTGTTGAACCGAACTATAATAGCGGTAAGTCGATCAAAATAAAAGCTAAATCTTTTCTCGAGTCGGTTAGCGTGGTTTTCGGCCACATTACTGCGAATATTGGCCAGATTGGCGCGAGACTCCTTTCGCTCTTGAATAGCCTCGGTTTTTTGTTCACGGATCTCTTGGATTGTGGCAGTCTCTGGGCGATCGGGGCGACGTTTGGTGATATTCTCCGCCGATTCGGCCGAGATTGTGGTTGAACTAGTGAGTAAAATGATAGTGGCGAGTAAGAGTGCTTTTGACATAATTTAACCTCCTAGTTAAAACGAAAATAAATTAAGAAATCGATCGAAACCAGAGAACTCGGTGCGTAGGAGGTCGCCGGTCTCGGCTGAGAGAGTAGCGCGGGTTTTGAGGGCTACTTTAAAGAGTCCGAGGACTCGCTTTTCCTTTTGTGCATTGATTTTGTAAACTGACTCGCCGTTTTCTTCTTCGAGGTCTGGCAACTCGTCATCGGTGCTTGCGAGAGAATTTTCCCGGAGCTTGAGCATGGCCTGGTCAGGGAGGACAGTGAGAGTGCGCTGAGTACCATCTGGTCTTGTCACGACTAATTCGTTGTCGGCGTTGACGGTGATCGGAAGCTTGGAGTGAACACGAGTGGCGCCGTGTTCGATCTCGACTGAACCATCTTGCCCAGGATTCAGGTGGAATTTCTCCTTTATATCGCCACGTCGCGACTCAACTTGCAACTCTTCGCCATCACCAAGTTCTAGTTGGGTTTCTGTTTCTTTGCCCATGGCGTCCTTGGTTTTTTGCTTGATTTTGAGTCTGCCGTCCTCAACTTCTATTTCTGACTCTGTCTCAAGCCGATTTTTATTCGCCCTGATCTCGTTGGTTTTAATGGTTGATTCGAGCTTTTCTTTGGCCCTTTCCCTAGCTTTCTCTTGAACTTTTTGTTCGATTTCTTTCCTTTGCTCTATAGCCCTTTTTTCTGCCTCAGAAGGCTTATTTTCTCCACCACGATCTGATGATTTTTCCTCGGATTTAGACTCCTCTTGCTTGTGTTCTTCTGTATTGTCCTCTGAATTTTGCTCATCGCTGTCACCTAAAACGAGAGGGTCTAGTTTGATGAGCGTACCGGAGCGATCGATGAGCCAATCAGCAGAAGCGTGGGGAGCGCAGAGGCTAGAGACAGAGGTAATGACCAACGTAATAAGTACAAAAAGGACAATTTTTTTAGTCATACTAAATAACTCCTTGTACTAGTATCAGGTTTAATATAGCACAAAGGACTTGGACTGCTCATAGGCGTTGCCCCGAGCATCTTCGGCGTGTACATAGTAGGTGTGACTCGAACCTGATGTACCAGTTATACAACCGTATGGATTTTCTGATGTCTTGCCGGACCAATCCGCGCCATCAATCTTCCATTTAGCCCAAACATCCGTGTAGACAGAAATATTGTCTTCTAGATGGATCCAGCGCATACACGTCTTGCCATCTATCAGATACGGACCATCGATTGTAAAGTTGGGGGCGATTTTGTCGGCCAAGTTCTCCCAGTCGATGCGAGCGAGATTGTTGTTGTAGTTACTTTCTTTGAGCGATTTGTCGGAGTTGAGCTGGAGCTTGGCGGTGTGTTTGCCAATACTAGTTGTAGAGTCGTGACACCAATCATAAATCTTGCCAGTCTCGAGCTTGTCGTAGGTGCCTAGATTGTCTTCTAGCTCGATTTTGTCGTCGAGAGTAAAGGTAAATTTGATGCTTTTACCGGCAACGGCCTCGTTGGCGACAAAATGGAAACAAAGTGTGACTTTGGGCGACCAATTTGGTATGACCTCGTCGAATTGACCTGCCTGGATACTAGTGTATTCGCGATTGATTACTCTACCATCACCTTTTCCTTCATCGATGGTTTGTTTAAAATTGCCACTAGGATTGCCAAGTCTCAGGTCTAGGGTTGGCAAAACGACGGCGAGTGGCGAGGGCTTAGATACTACGGTCGTGGATTTGGGGGTACCACTAGGCTTGTTTGATGACTTGGGGTTGGCTGATGGAGTCGAGCTAGTATCTGGAGATGGTTGCGATATGGGTGATGAGAGAGGACTAGGGCTAGGGGAAGGACTCGTGGTGAGTTGGTTTTTGTAGTAAACGACTCCAATCACGGCAGCGAGGATGATCACTAATAAGAAACCAAAGACTAACGGAAGGAAGGAAGGCTTTGGCTTGGGTGGGAGATAAGTGGGGGCAGTAACTGGTGCCACCGGAGCTGACGGGGATGGTGCGGTTGAGACAGATGGTGGTTCGGTAAGATTGTCACCTAACATGAACTCTACTATAGTTCATTTTGAAGTTGTTGTACAAGGTCCCGCCCACGTTTGCTTAATTTCTCTGGCAACATAACCTTTAATTTGATATAAAAGTCCCCTCGTCCGGCACCACGGAGATGTTTCATGCCCTTCCCGGAAAGTCTGACAGTTGTACTAGGCTGGGTACCGGGGCGGATTTTGATCAAGAGATCGCCCTCGAGAGTGGGGATGGTGGTCTCGCCGCCCAAGATCGCGAGTGGGAGCGAGATCTCGTGATAGATAAAGACATCATCGCCGTCGCGCCGGAAGATTTTGTGAGGCTTGACGTTTAAAGAGACGTCAAACTCGGAGTAGCGCATGCGAGTACCGTCATCAGCACCCGCGGGGATTTTGACGGTGTATTGCTTACCCTGATGAACAAAAGTTTTCTCGGCACCATTCACGGCTTCCATAAAATCGATGCTCATGGAGTAGTGTGGTTTTTGCTGGAACTGACTCCCAAATGGATTTTGGCCACCGAAGAAGGACTCAAAAATATTGAAAGGATCGTTAAAGCCTTGCTGGCCACCAAACATATCCTCAAATCCACCCCCAGTAGAGTAAGTGTAGGTGAAGGGGCCCTGGCGGTACGACTGACCACCCTGCCCACCACCAAAGCCAGCAGATGGATCGAAAGCTGCATGACCAAACTGGTCATACTTGGCTTTTTTGTCTGGGTTGCTTAAAACTTCGTAGGCTTCGTTGATTTCTTTAAATTTGGCTTCGGCTCCAGGCTCTTTGTTTTTGTCGGGATGCCATTTGAGCGCCAGCTTGCGATAGGCCGATTTGAGATCGGAAGAAGATGAGGATTTGGTAACACCTAAAATATCGTAGTAGTCGCGTTTGGTAGCCATATGCAGTGATTATAATGGGTAGTCAAGCAGTAAACAAGGCCGAGTGCTAAATGGTGCCAAATTGGCGGTCTCCGGCATCGCCCAATCCGGGAACGATATATTTGTGTTCGTTTAAATGATCGTCTACCGCGGCCACAGTGATTGCGACATCGGGGTGCTCACGGTTGAGTACTTTGATCCCTTCTGGCGCGGCAATCATGGAGATCATTTTAATTTGTCCCTGGGGATAGATATCCTTGATCCGCCGAATGGTTTCGACTGCCGAGCCTCCGGTTGCCAGCATGGGGTCGAGGATAAGAAACACTACTCCCGTACCGTGGTTTAAGTGCTCGAGCTGTTTGAGATCGTAGTACCAGTGAGGGATGGCGGTGGCCTCGTCTCTGGCCATGCCGGCAAAAATGGTGGGGGCGGAAGGGAAAATATTTTGAGCCGGCTCGTGCATGCCGATACCAGAGCGAAGAACGGGGATCAAGACTATGCGATCCTTGATTTTGGATGCTCGTAGATCGGCGAGCGGAGTCGAGATCTTCACCTTGGATTCGTGTAGGTCGGCAGTTGCGGCAAAGATGAGGTGGTAGGCGAGGGCGTGGACACAGCGGCGGAATCCTACTAGGCTAGTCTTGCCATCGCGCATGACACGCAGTAAGTCGCGTACCAGCGGGTGATCGACGATGGTCACTGACAGTGAAGAATCTTTTTGGGCTTGATTTAGAAGAGAGAGTTCGTCGTAGACGTTTGTCATTGTGACTATTATAGCGAATTCAATATTCAGGAGGGTGTGATTTGAATTGTCGACCGACAATTTCACCTGATTCATCTTGAATGGCAGTAAACATGTGGCAGATCAAGAAAGCGCAGTCAACACAACTTTCGTCGATATTGACGACAACACTGTTGTGCATATCCCCTTCCTCCGGTTCACAGTAGCCGGTGCGAACAATGGCTTTACGGGGTGGTAAATCTCTAAAAAATCCCGACTCAGCGGGCATAAAAAAAGAACCCTCTCAGGTTCTTCCTCGTCAAAAACTTTTTGTGTGCAATCCCCAGGTTCATTTAGCCCCTGGGATTTGATTTTAGCAAGAATAGTTAGGCGTCGTAAAGAGCGAGTTGGTACGAAGTTTTGGTTTTTTCGAGCACTGTGATTGATGAGTGACTAACTTCTTGGAAACTCTCCCTTGGGAAAAACTCGAAGTGATCGCGTAGGATGGTGTGCAGGTAACCAGAGTGGGTGACTAATAAAATAGTTTGATCTGCGTGGTTGCTATGGAGGTGTTTTAGTAGCTTAGCAAAGCGCTCGTGGACATGGCGGAGTGATTCTCCCTCTAGTCCATTCCAGTCGAGATCGTGGTGGTCGAGGAATTTGTCCCAATCGCCTGGCCTAGTAGTTTTGATTTCATGCGACGTGAGCCCGGCAAAGTTGCCCAGATTGCGCTCGCGCAGGAGATGGGTGGACTCTCCATCGATCCCCAAGGTAGAGGTGATAATGTGAGCAGTTTCGCTAGTGCGGAGCAGATCGGAATAATAAACAGAATCGATTTGATATGAGGTCAGTTTGGTGGCTGTGGCCTGGGCGTCTTTGACGCCCTGCTCACTAAGCCCAGTATCGTCCTTGGCCCAGCCCATCAGCCGGTTGGATTTGTGGTCGGTACTGTTGTTGGCTGTGTGGCCATGGCGAACAAATATAATTTGTTTTGGCATAGGGTCAGTATTATACCGCTCTAGATTAATTTGCGAATTGTTTCTCTGGTGACTGGGAGGATATCTGGGAGTTTGACGGCATCCGTCAGCGGGAACCAGCGAGCTTCTTGGATTTCATCATTGTCGATAGTGGGAACTATATTTCCTACTACATGACACTCTGACTGGAGAGCGATAAAGTGTTTCTGGGAGTGAAATGACGGATCAAAAACAAATTCAACTACCTCGATTACCCTGTCAAAGATTACATCTAGCTTGAGCTCTTCGGTTACTTCACGCTTGACTGCATCAGCAATTGTTTCTCCCCATTCGATATGCCCACCCATCACTACCCATTTGCCCGGCCATTTGTAGGACCTAACTAAGAGAATTTCTTGCTTATCATTTAGGATGAAACATCCTACGACAACCTTGGGGAATTGTTTGTCCATAGTGTTATGGTAGCAGTGGCAGTAGCTCGGGGAGTTCGAGACTGCCTTCATCTGCGGTGATATGACCCCTTTTTTGGAGGGTGATAATTTCTGGATCGAGTTTTGCTGCAAACATTTGACGATTTTCTTGGTATGGTACCCATGGATCGTCGTCGGAGAAAATAGTAATAAACTTTTTGGCTTTGTTTTTGATTTGGGTAAAGTCCATTGGCGATGTAAACCACGGTTCGGCAATCTGCCATGCTTGGTCTTTTTCTAAATTAGTGAGAGTAAACCATGGGGCCACGAGAATAACTTTGTTAACTGCCCCACTTGCCTTTTCGAGATATCGCAAGATTGTTTGGCAGCCGATGCTGTGGCCGATAAAAATGTCATCCGGTCTGAGATTACCTACTTGTTCATCTAAGTGACTGACCCACGACTCAATTACTGGTGTATCGGTTTCTGGCATGTTGGGTACTATTAAATCGTATCCCCTTTGCTCTAATTCGGTTTTTGCCCACGGTAGCCAATCACCTTGCGGTGATCCTCCCCAACCATGAATGAGAAAAATGCGAGATTTCTTCACCTCATGATTATACATAATCACTATTTTCTACCCAACCTATTGCCAAGCAGTTTATAATTTACGAATGGACAAAATTAATGTTGATGATGTAGTTTTCGGTTTCCCAACTAAGAATCAGGTAGATGTGATTATAGACTTGTTCGCGGAAATTACTGATATCATCCAGATGAAGCCTCATTGGGGCGATTATACTGTTGATGCCAAAAGAGAAGAGCAAAAAATGGTGATTCAAATGATATTAGATCAAGACGACAAGATCTTTATTGGTACGTATAAAGGTGAAATTATTGCTGGTGTGAACGTGGAAATAATTCGCAATATACGTCACGGTTGGCAACGGGCACATATTGAGGAGCTCGTGGTAAAAAGTGGATTTAGAGGTATGGGCGTTGGAACTGCTTTAATTAAACATGTGATTGAGTACTGCAAAGAAAATAATATTCGAGTTATCAAGTTGATGTGTGGCGAACAACTCGTTGAGTCTCAGGCTTTTTATGAAAAGCAAGGATTTGTGTGTAAGGACAAAGGTTACCGACTCGAACTTTAACCTTGACATTACAGCAACTGGAATGTTTATATTAGGGGAATGAATAAACAACTGACGATTGGTGAACTGGCAAAACAGACGGGAGTCCCGACCAAGACGATCAGATTCTACGAGAGCATTGGTCTGATCGCTGAGCCTGAGAGACTAGAGAATGGGTATAGAGCATATCCCGTCTCACGCGTGGAAGAATTAATGATTATTAAAAACGTCCGGGATCTGGGACTCCCCATCCCGCAAATAAAAAAACTGATGACGGGTTGCCCTGACGGAGACTGTAGCCATAGTGGCGAGTATATCGACAAGGAAATCGCCGAGTATATGGAAGTGCTCAGCACCAAAATCGCTCAACTGACCCACCTCAAAACTCAACTGCAAAAATTACGTAAAACGGTAGACGCGTGTAGCGGAGATCACGACGGCAAATACTGTTGCAATGTACTTGGCCAAATAGCTGAGTTAGAGAAAGGAGGTGAAGAGAAATGACAGACGGAACATGTTGTAGTGATGAAGGAACTTGTAGTTGCTAACGATACTTATTCGTCCGTCACGTGCTAGCCGTGGCGGACTCGTTACCAGTATCCGCGACCGTAGTGGAAGATTTGCGTACTATTCATAATCAAATTATATTTTTCGGGTGCGATGAGCGGGACAAACATGGTGCCAGGTTCGTGAACGATTTCTCCCCTGACATTTTCGAAGGAGATGTCACGAGGCATGAGGGTAAAGCCGAGCTTTTCGTACATGGGGTAGACTTTCTTTTCGAGATCTACATTGAGACACGCCACGTCGCAGTTTTCTTCTTTTAAAATCACTAGAGCTCGTTTGACCATACTACT
>DALYDJ010000004.1:0-20116 GCA_031973275.1 Candidatus Woesebacteria bacterium | reverse complement strand
TATGTGATGCTAAGATGGAGCATGGACGTAAATAAGTTTTTTACCAAATCATAAACTGCTTTACCAGTGGATTTATCAATAGACATTTGCATTATCAAGCTAATGATTGAACCTACAAATAAATCTTTCCAATCTGATTTATTCATTTTTTTAGCAAGCTCGAGTAAGTGATCTAACTTGGCATTGATTGCTTCAATTTTTTCTGTAACTATGTCAAGTTTACTTAGCTCTTCTTTTAGTTTTGTAATCTTTTCATCTAGAACCTCATACTCTTGATAACTAAATTTACTATCTCCATATTGAATATCTTCAAAACCTGCGTTCTGTATTTGCTTTTGTAACTCGAGCCATTTATCAGGTTGATCTTGTTCTCGTGAAACGTTTTTTACCCAGCTTCGTATATTCTGAAGTTGAGCATCCCACCCACCAACATACATTCCCTCTTCAATATATTTGTCTTTTCCAGGGCAATATCTAGCAGCGTGATCTCCATCATTATCTTCTAAAAAGATAAATTTGAAATCACTATTTTTGGCAATAATTTTAGTGTTATGTTGATCTACAACTATCTCAAAATTCGCGGGACTTAAACCCCAAGCCTCTATTGTGTCATATACATCGTTTTTTTGACTTTTCAACAATTGCATGGCGAGCTGATAGAGGATCGAACTCTATCTTGGTAATTGATGCCATTAGCTCAACAGATCCTCGTTCTACCGTTAAACTATGGAGACAATTATTGCGTCCCCAACGGGTGTTGATCCCGTGCTTAAGATTTGTGACCCCATTGGGATTCGAACCCAAGTTACCAGGATGAGAACCTGATGTCCTAACCGGGCTGGACGATGGGGCCCTTCGGCTATGCACAGGGCTATAGCCAACTTGGATTATACCAGATTCAGATGTGCTATAAATAGATTATGAAATGGAATGAGTTAACTGAGGAAGAGAAAGCTGTGATCGAGGACAAGGGAGCTGAGCGGCCATTTAGCGGGGAGTACGACAACTTTTACAAGCCTGGTTATTATGTGTGTCGACGGTGTGATAATCCCCTCTACTAATCCAAGACCAAATTCGATGCTGGGTACGGCTGGCCGGCGTTTGACGACCACATCGAGGGGTCGGTGCAACAAATCCCCGATCCAGACGGATCGAGAACCGAGATCCAGTGTGCGAGGTGTGGTGGACATTTGGGACATATCTTTGTAGTGGAGAAGTTAACGGCCAAAGACACCCGACACTGCGTAAACTCGCTATCGATCAAATTTATTCCTGTTCCAGACTAGAACCCCAGAGTTTCTTTGACAATTATTATTCTCACTTTACGACTAGAGTAGGGACTCTCCCCTTTGAAAATGACAATTTTGTTGAGGGCGGTAGGGGCGCCGTAGGCTTTGAGTGAACGTTCATTCTCAAGTGGGACGACATACTCCTCCAAGCGCTTCATTGCCTCGCTAATAGTCGGGACGATTTTTTGAGCTCCAACTACGAGGATCAGGTTTGGTGAAGTAGAGACAATGTGTGGTAGTTGACTGGCGGTATTGCTTGCTACCACAAATTCACCTGTTTCTGAGAGAGCATGAACTGAACCTAGGTAGTAGTCGGAGAGGGCGGAAGCTCGCCTGAGCTGTGCTTGTTTGGCTGGGTCAGTCTCTGCCAAGATGCCTTCATGCAAATTGTTCCACCCATGTTTGCCCTCTTTTAAGTAGTCGACAAAGCCGATTTCTATAAGAGTGGTAGAACTACCATTCATCACCGAGACACCTGAGGGAATGAGAGTCTTGATTTTCTCTAGTGCATCGGCTTTGGTCTCGACAACAATTGCCTCAATATTGTGTTTGGCCAATTCACCAATAGTTGCTTGAATACTTTCATTACTTGCTAGCTGGTTGTACTGCATGGTTCTCCTTCACTTCGGTTGTGAGTTTTTTTAATAAATCGAGAATGTAAGCATTGTTGACGGTGTAGAACACTTCTTGACCTCGCCGGACTGAGCTAACTAGATTAGAGCTTTTGAGAGTTTTTAAGTGCTGAGAGACTAAGGGCTGGGATAGTTTTGTAATTGCCACTAACTCATTGACAGTGCGCTCGCCTTTGAGGAGGGACTCGATGATGGTATAGCGGGTAGCATTGCCAATCCCTTTACCGAATCTTTCGATCTCATCACATAAAGCAGTCATATAGAGATATTAGCATATCTTTATATGTTGTGCAAGCGAATTAGCTGATGGTGGCACCGACAAAGTCGATCATGGGGAACCGCAGACGGACTTCGCCCCAGAATTTCTCTGAGAGTCTGGCTGAATAGGTCGAGTTTTTACCTTTCTCCATTTGTGAGCAGAGCTTGCGATCCCAGTCTTCGATAATCCTACGGACGACTACACCCTGTTCGTTGAAAACCACTTGATTGGCTTTGCGATTGGCTTTGTAGAGGTCGTGAATAAACTGGAACTCGTCAAAGAGAGCCTTGTTCTCCTCACACATTTTTTTGAAGTATTCTTTAAACTTGATCATGCAAAGAATTTTTTAGATTTTTCTCCAAGCGCCAGCATGGCCATACCCTGGACCATGTCTAGGACACCGGCAAATAACAAGATGACAAACCAGGAGGAAAAACCGAGGCCAAGATTGTCGGCAAATCTAGAAATGCACCAGAGAGCGACGAAGTTGACGACTAAGTAGGTGCCCATCCACTGTTTGGGGGTAAATACTACTTTGTTCTTCCACTCATATAGGGTGACAAGCGGCATAATAAAAGTGCAGATAACTGTCAGCTTGAACATGCTGTGATACATGGCCCACCAATGAGAGATTGAGGCAGTACCCAAGACAATAGTCTCGGGGAAAAACATATTGGCCAAGTGGAGCACCAAGTTGTTGACGATAAAGAGGGTAATAAACGTGTAGATCATCATGAGACCGTGCTGAGCTTGAACTTTTTCTTTTGAGAGTGCAATAGACATAGGGATCCTCCAATTATTGATATATCTAATAAATCATAACAGAAATTTACTTTAGAGGGGCAGACCCGCCCACTACATTGCCTATATACAACTGAGGAGATAAGAGTAAGGTGGAGTGATAATGGTAGAAATACGGTAAGAGCTGAAGAACTAATAGTAGAAGACGTCTCTGAAAAATATATTGAGTGGTACCCTTGGTATTTAAGTCCAGTGTCGTGGATTGGCGGTAAACCAGTATTTGATCCAAATAAAGAAATTAAGCTAGAGATAGAGGTACGAGAAAAACTTAAACCAGAGCAAGTTTTAGCACCTCCGAAACTTCTTTAACTGGGTGGAACTTGAGATCATTCTTTACTTCCTCGGGGATTTTTTCTAGATCCTTGGTATTCTCCCAGGGATGAATGATCTCTTTGAGTCCTGCAGTGTGGGCGGCAATGACTTTTTCTTTGAGGCCGCCAATCTCGAGCACCCGACCACGAAGCGTGACTTCCCCTGTCATACCGATATGCTTGCGAACGGCACGACCGGTGAGGGCCGAGACAATAGCGGTAGTCATCGTGACACCAGCCGAGGGACCGTCTTTGGGGACTGCGCCCTCTGGAACGTGAATATGCAGATCGATAGTTTTGTAAAAATCACTCTTTAAGCCAAAGTCTTTGTAGTGAGATCTGACATAGGTATAAGCGGCTTGTGCACTCTCTTTCATGACCTCGCCTAGTTGACCAGTGATTTGGACTCCACCCTTACCTGGCATAGTCGAGACTTCGATAAACAAGATTTCTCCACCGACACTAGTCCAGGCTAGGCCAGTTGCCATACCGACAGGATTCTTTTTCTCGGCGATTGTGGAATTGTATTTGGTAGGTCCAAGATAATTGTGGAGTGCTTGAGGGGTAGAAATAAGTGAGTTTTTGAGAGGTTTTTTTGGACTACTGGCAAGTTTTTTGGCGACTTTACGGGCGACTTTGGCGAGCTCGCGTTCGAGGGAGCGGACTCCAGCCTCGCGAGTGTATTTTGAGATGATCTCTTTGATAATAGAGTCGCTTAGCTTGAGATTTTTGGCAGAAAGAGCGTTTTTTTCGATCACTTTGGGGAGTAAATATTTTTTGGCGATGTGGAATTTTTCGATCCTCGTATAGCCAGAAAATCTGATAATTTCTAAGCGATCACGCAGAGCCGAAGGGATAGTGTCTAAGACGTTGGCGGTCGCGATAAACATAGCTTTTGAGAGATCCATGTTTAGCTCGAGATAGTGATCAGAAAACTCCTTGTTTTGCTCTGGGTCGAGGGCTTCGAGCAAGGCAGCTGAGGGATCGCCGCGGAAATCATTGCCAATTTTGTCGATTTCGTCGAGCATAAAGACTGGGTTCATAGTGCCTGCTTGGTTTATCCCTTCGATAATACGACCTGGCATAGCACCGACATAGGTCTTGCGATGACCTCGAATCTCGGCTTCGTCGCGGATGCCGCCCAGGGATATTTTGACAAATTTGCGTTTGAGCGAACGCGCGATAGATTTACCCAGACTGGTTTTACCGACCCCTGGTGGACCGACAAAACAAAGGATCGTGGGGAGGGCGGAGTTTTGCGATTTGGCTCGTTTGAGCTTCATAACTGCCAAGTATTCGAGTATGCGCTCTTTGATTTCTTCCAGACCGTAGTGATCTTCATTTAATACTTTTTCGGCAGTCTTGAGCGAGACATGGTCAGCACTCAGTTTACCCCAGGGCAGTTCGGCTACAGTCTCGAGCCAGGTGCGAATATAGCCAGTCTCTGGGTTGTTGGGTGACATACGATCGAGACGCTCAAATTCTTTGTGAACTTTGGCTTTGGCTTTACTAGATAATGGTAGGTTGTGGAGTGACTCGTGGAGTTCGTCTAGGTCACTATCTATATCATCTACTTCGCCTAGCTCAGCTTTGATAGTATTCATTCTCTCGCGCAAAACCGCTTCTTTCATATGTTTACTAAATTTTTCCTGTGTTTTGTTGGCGATGGTTTTTTCGATTTCTAGAACTTTTAGTTCTTTGGCGAGGAGAGCATTGATTTGGTAGAGTCGTTTTTGAACATCGAGAATCTCTAAGATCTTTTGGCGGTCGTCTAAACCAATGGTCAAAGTGGCCGCGATCTGATCACCCAACTCACTAATGCTGACGCCAGACATGAGACGCATAAAGTTGGTAAATTCTACCGATTTGCCTAGGTTGACTGCTTCGCGGAATTGAGTGGTTAAGTGGCGACCAAGAGCTTCGAGCTCGGGAGAGTTGTGAAAAGTCTCTTCGAGCTCTATTACTTCGACAATCTGGACGGGAGTCTCTGACACCAAGGACTGGAGCTTGATGCGAGCAATCCCCCTGACTAGGGCATTGAGCTCACCGTCTGTCTTGAGGGTACGCTCGACAATGCAGAGGGTACCTAGATCATAGAGATCTTTGAGTTCGGGGTTTTCGATTTTGCCATCTTTTTGCGTAAAAAGAGCGATGTATTTATCCTTGGAGAGAGCTGATTCGACGGCTAAAATCGATTTTTTGCGACCAAAGGTGAGCACAACCTCGTTGGTTGGATAGACGACAACGTCTCGGACTGGAATGAGGGGTATTTGATGGGTAATCACTGGTTTGACTGGGACTAGATTGTTCATAGCTTAGCAGTTTACACAATTGAGTGCTAAGCGTCAAGCTTGTCGCCAACTTTGATGTTGAAGTGGTCGGCGGCAGATTTGCCCTGGACTACTATCTCGATAAAGCGACGATCGCGATAACCACTGGAACCGATAATGATGCCTGGCTCACCGTTTGGAACATCTTTGAGACGGTCGTAGCAGAGAATATCGCCCCACTGGGTTTTAACTTTTTCCCCGGCTTTGTGGTTTATATCAGATGCCCAGGCAGTGGTTTTGCAATTGCCAAAATTGTCGACATACCAGACTGCCAGAGGAGCCTGGAGGAAATCGGTCAAAGCGTGAACTTCGTGGGGGATATCGATCCCATTCATATACCACTTGGCTACCCGAGGGAGGAATTCGTAACTACGGAACTGGGTGTTGGTAATGGGTTCGCGCAGGTGTTCTGCTAGCTTGCCGTGCTTGATCATGGCGTCTAAAACAGTCGGGATATCATACACCTCAATTTCCGTCGCCAGACCATATTTGGTAATCAGTGAGAGAGTAGCGCCATCGACAGTAGTAAAGATATGGGTATTTTGATATTTGATATGACCAAATGGTGTACCATTTGGCCATTTTTTGGCTTTGCCATGGCGAGGTGCGACGTTGGCCAGAATAATGCCTGGCTCGTCCATAGCAGCATCAATCGTATCGATTATAATCCCTGACGCTTCGAGATCGGCGTAATTGCCGACGGCGACACCGGAGATATTGGTAGCAGGGAAAAAAGTCGCCGCGCGAACCGTCTGACGATTCATCGTTAGGGGATCGTGACAGTCGTTGATGATGGTGACGTACATGATTTAAATCCTAAATCACAAATTCTCAAATCCTAAATATTATATGTCTATTTTATCACAGCTTCTGCTGGTGAAAGGGTGCGATATTTACCAACCGCCAGATCCCCTAGCTCCCAGGGGCCCAGCTGTGTGCGAATGAGACGTAAAACTGGGTAGCCCACGGCTTCACACATTTTGCGAACCATTCGGTTACGCCCCTCATGGATAGTAATATCGATCCAAGTATTGCTCGGCTGTACCTCGGAGACAACAACCTTGGCAGGAGCCGTTTTTTTGCCTTCGATCGTGACCCCAGCCTCCAGATACCCGATCGACTTGGGAGGGATGACTCCTTTGACCAAAACATGATAGGTTTTGTCGATCTCAAATTTTGGATGAGTCATTTTGTAAGCCAGATCTCCGTCGTTGGTTAAGAGCATAAGACCCTCAGAGTCGTAGTCTAGCCGGCCTACAGGATAGAGACGATGACCACCAGGGACGAGCGAGACTACAGTCCGCCTCCCATCTGGATCGGTGACAGCTGAGACGACTCCGCGAGGTTTGTTTAAGAGGTAGTAGACGAGAGTCTGGTCGATGGTAACGAGTTTGCCACCGATACTAACTTTGGCGGTATCAGACTCGATGACTTGACCCACTTTGGCGACGCTACCGTTTACCGTCACGAGACCGTCAGCTACCATAGATTCGGCATGGCGACGTGAAGCAACTCCTGCGTGAGCTAGATATTTGTGGATGCGCATTTTCATAGAGATGATTATACCATCCTTTGCCTGGTAGGTTTGGAACTTAGTTGCTGAATGATATATTTTGATACACAGGCCTAACCCTGATAGAATTGTGTTATGAAACAAGTTTTGCGCGTAGTTATTTTGGCACTTTGTGTGGCCTTTGTTTACTCAGACAGATTGATGCCAACCAATCCTCAAGCAGGAGAGATTATTTCGCTATCTGAAATGATCGAGTCTCCTTTGCCACACAAACAAGCCGAGGTTGTCATGATGCAGGGTAGAGTGTCTGCGATAGTATATGAATCTAGCTTGCCTTATAAAGTTGGGGACGAGGTGATCGTGACAAAAGATCCCCAGTTCCCACAACTATATAGTGTGACCGATAAAGTCCGGACTGGCGCACTATACAAGCTCTTTATATTATTCGTGATTGCAATCCTGGGTGTGAGTGGGGTGGCGGGAGCCAGATCACTACTCGGACTTTTCTTTTCTTTCGCGGTGATATTCATGTATGTTCTTCCCCAAATAGTACTGGGTGGTAACCCAGTAACTATATCGCTGATCGCAAGCGCTCTGATCCTCTTGATCTCTTATTATCTGACCCATGGCATAAACCACAAATCGACGATCGCGATTATCGGGACGCTTGGTGCCCTGGCGTTGACTGGTGTATTGGCAAGTCTATTTGGCAGTAGCGCAGGTCTGACTGGCTTTGGTGCGGAAGAGACGGGATTTTTGCTCGACAAATTCCCGGTTGAGAGCTTTTACAATTTGCTGCTGGCTGGGATCATTATCGGATCGCTTGGAGTGCTAGATGACATCACTATTTCACAAGCATCGATTGTATCGGAGCTGTCTGACAGTAATCACAAGTTAGGGATGAGAGAATTGTATCGTCGGGCGATGAATATCGGACACGACCATATCTCGTCACTCGTGAATACGCTCGTACTGGTCTATACGGGGAGTGCGCTCCCGCTACTTTTATTGTTTGTCACTAGTCAAGCTACGCCTTTTGAGCTACTCAATTATGAAGCAGTCGCCGAAGAGATTGTGCGGACGCTCGTGGGATCGATCGGACTCATAGCTGCAGTGCCGTTTACGACACTGATCGCTAGTTATTGGTATGCAAAGAAAAAGTAATTAATCTTTCACCAAATACATCAGCAAGACTCCTAGAAGGAAAGTGGCGACCATAGAAACGGTTCGCTTGGTAGAAGTCTCGTGTTTGAGCTCTGGGATCAGGTCGGCTGCCGAGATATAAAGGAATCCTCCTGCTGCAACCGGGACCAGGTAGTTAGCCAAAGTCATCATCGTGTGACTGGCAAAGTAACCCATGATACCACCCAGAACGGCAGTGAGACTGACTAGGACATTGAGGATCAGGGCTTTGCGGCGACTATAACCAGAGTGGAGGAGGACACCAAAGTCGCCAATCTCCTGGGGTATCTCGTGTAGGGCGATAGCGAGTGTAGAGATGATACCAAGGCCGCCTCCGGTGGCAAAGCTGGCAGCGATGAGGACTCCGTCGAGAAAATTGTGAATGGCATCCCCAAACAGGTTCATACTGCCGATCGTGTGCTTAGCCAAATGATCTTTGTCGTGGCAGTGGCGCCAGTGCAGGAATCGCTCTAGCACAAAAAACGTAATAAATGATAGGAGAGTAAGCTGAAACGGCAACAATCCCCCGAGCACTTCGACTGATTCGGGTAGGAGGTGGAGCAGAGCGGCAGCAAGCATGGTCCCGGCCGAGAGCGAGACAAGGGAGAGAAGGATTTTACTTAAAAACTGCTGATTGAGCGCAATAGCCAATACTCCGATAAAAGACCCCGAGCTAATAAGCGCGGTGGCGAGGAGGACAGAAAGTAGTTCGTTAGGCATAGTGATGACTCCTTTGACATTTATGACATAACCCAAATAACTCTAAAACATGCTTTGTGACTGAGAAACCGGATTGCTTTGAAAGGCGTCGCTCGAGAGCTTCGATTTCGCTGGACGAGTCTGAGACATCTTCGACACTACCACAACTATTACAGACTGCATGGTGGTGATGGCCATGCATAAATTCGTAGCGGAATTTACCTTCTTGGAAGTCGATCCGTTCGAGAATACCTACGGAGACAAATTTTTCGAGCGTCCGATACACGGTGGATAAGTGTGTGTGACCTGCCAACTTGTCACTTACCTGTGTGACATCGAGTGGAGTATCACTATTTAAACAGATGGTAAGAATACCTAGACGAGCTCTGGATGGTTTGAGATTGTGGTCCAGCAAAATAGATAGTACTTTACTATTGCGAATCATTCGCATAGTATAGTGCGAATAGTTCGCATTTGTCAATACAACAAAATCTTATACAATACTGGTATGAATAAACACTTCAAGCTAGGACTCTTGGTAGTATGTGTTGGTCTAGCTGGATTGGCTAATTGGTTTTACTCCCCCACCAAAGAAACTGAGCATCTCCACTACCACGCTGGATTTAAGGTCTACACCGATGGCCAGCTCCAAGATTATAGCGACTACAAGTACATGAACTTTGTCCCTTGTAGCGAGCATGATGAGAAGAAATCTAGAGCCGAGGAGCAGATAGAGAAAGCTCATCTACATGATGGGGTGGATGATGTAGTCCATGTACATCGTAGTGGTGCACGCTGGGGAGATCTATTTACAAACATTAAGGTCGAGTTGCCCACAGACAAAAAACTCAAAGGCTACATTGATGGTCGAGAAATCGATGATATTATGCGTGAGCCAATCACTGCCTATACTACCGCGATTTTTGTAGTGGGCGAGAGCGAGAGTGGTCATGAAAAGGAAATCGTAAGTATCGAACATATAAAAGAAGTCGAGGCCAAGAGCGAGTTGTGTGGAAGTGGAGAATAAAGATAAGCGTTAGGCCCGGGAAAATTCGAGCAGGGCAAAGATTAGATATCCCAACATGAGGATTATTCCTTCCCACCATTGCAATTTTTGTTTGGTTTTGATAAATAGAATAAACGCAAAGTATATGAGGGTAAAAGCGCCGATGGCCAGGCCGTAGGGTATAAGACCACGGTGAGTCAAGGTGAGAGGGCGAATGATGGCCGCTAGTCCCAAGATTAGCGTGGAGTTGGCGACAACCGATCCCAGTAGGTCGCCAAGTGCCATTTTGGCCTGACCATTAACCACTGCCTTAATTTCAAATGCTAACTCAGGTAAAGAGGTTCCGACCGAAACAATAAATAAGCCAATAAATAGAGCTGAAAGTCCTGAACTTTGAGCTAAGCTAGTGGATAACTTAACGATGTAGTGTGAAGAGAGTAGTAGTAAGCCAATACCAAAAATAAACTTAAAGAGACTACCTTTACTGTGACTACTAGTGATAGTTGCGAGAAGTCTATGCAAGGGCGAACGGGCGAGAGCATTCTGAGCAAGTGAGCGATGGTGGGTTCGTAAAAATGTAGTAATCATGACCAGATATATTACCAGTAAGACAATACCATCCGGTCTAGAAAGCGTGCCGTCAGCGATCAAAAAGATTGGTAAAAATCCTGCGGCACCCGTTAAGTAGATATCTCTACTCAAGATAGTACCCGTGACCTGGAGGGAACCACCGAGCAGGGCTGCGGCGCCGATAACAAGGGACAAGTCGGCAATATTACTGCCAATAATATTCCCCAAGACCAAACTGGTGTTGCCCTCAATCGAGGCAACTATGCTCACAACAAGTTCGGGGAGAGATGTCGAGATGGCCAGAATGAAGGCGGTGATCCCGTAGGCTCCCAGTCGGCTTTTGAGCGCCAGGTTTTTGATCGAAGTAATGATAAGACTAGTCGAATAAATCAGTCCTAGACAAAGGAGAACAAGTCCGACAATCTGGTAAATCATCATTGTCAGTTGAGTAACCAAATAGCTAGATTTAAGATGCTAGCGAAAGTTACCCAGGCCAGGTAAGGATATAAAAGGTATGCTGACCAACGGTCGATTTTTTGTCCCTCTTGGATCGAGCGGACGATAAAGTACCACATAGCTAAGATTTCGATAAATGCTAGCCCCGTAAATTTGAAACCAAAAAAGATAATCGACCAAAGAGCATTTAAAACAAGTTGGGTAGAGTAGACGTGCCAAAATGCGAGGCTTTTGGAGCGAAATTGCTGGCGTCGCCAGACTAGATAAGCTGAGATACCCATGAGGGTATAGAGAGTAGTCCAGACTGGACCAAATAACCAGTTAGGCGGAGAGAAAACAGGTTTGTTCAAAAACGCATACCAGGTCGGGATAGCGGAAAAAGTAAACAAGGTACCTAGTGCACCCGCGGCTTGAGCGATCAGGATACTGAGAATGAGTACCCAGTAATTATCTTTGGGTCTTGACCAGGGCCAATTAATTTTCATTAAATTGAGTATGAACTATTTTAAAGCGAGGCACAATAGATCCCTGCCACTCGACCGATTCCAACCAAGAGTCGAGATCACGGACAAATTCTGGTGCATCGTCCTCAAGAATATTACGGTAGCGAATCGCGACTTTTTCGCTGGCTTCTTGGATCACGTAGCCTAAGACTTTGTAATCACGATCGTTGTATTTATAGTGCTTGTAAATCGCGCCGACCATTACCAATTTAGCTGCCTCGGCAATGCGTTTATTTAGTTCGTCATAAGAAATGTGTGTCATATATTTCCCGATTGGATTATTTTGACTTCTTTGATAGTTATCATACAAGAGGATTGAGTAGATGGTAACGGCTTAATTAACTGAATATAACTGTCTTTGGCCATAATTTTCTTATAGTCGCTAATTTTTTCGACAAACTCGATCCCCATCATATGGTCTTGTTCATGCTGGATAACTCGACCAAGAATACCATCGGCTGTTATCTGAAAAATTGAACCATCCCGCTCCATGGCTTTGACTGTAATTATTTTTGACCTAATGACAGGGGCAAAAAGCGAACCATTGGCCACACAACCGCACCCTTCCCAGATTTCGATTTCTTCTTCTGACATCTTGATAATTTTGGGATTGATGTATACACGCAACTGATCTGATTGATCATGGGTTCGAGTAGCAGTTTGACGAGGCTCAGTTACAAACACCTGATAGTTTTCTCCGATTTGTGGGGCAGCCATCCCAATCAAATCGTTGGCGTGCATAGTGTCGATCAAGTCGGTAATGACTTGATTAATTTTTGGACTATTGATATCCGAAACTAATTGATTCTGGTTTTTTAAGATTGGATTGCCGATTTGGATTGTATCGCGTACTGCCATAATATATTTATTGTATACCGATAGACCAATCAAACGAAGAATCGGAGTATGCGACCTACGAAGATCTCACTTTGAAGGGCTATTGGAGATGATTGATTAAATCCATGCGCTTGAGACTAATTTTGGGGTTACGTGTGAGCATAAAGATGATAGCATCGACTGACTCCTGGGGATCAAACATCCAAGATTCATTTTCTTTATAATCAATTCCACCTTTGACAAAAAGCTTGGTGTTCATGCCTCCAGGATAATAGCCCATGATTCGCAAATTTTTTCCATCATATTCTTTGGCCATGGCCTCGGTGAATGCCTGGAGTCCCCATTTGGTGGCCGTATAGATTGTATGATAGTAGCCTTCAGGTAATGTAACTCCCGCTATGCTGGAGGTATTTAAAATCTGGCTATATGGAGACTTAAGGAGAACGGGCAGCAATGCACGAGTTATGATCATAGGCGCAGATAAATTAACGTTTGTAACTTCAATTATTTTAGCTGGGTCTATTTCGACAGTATTACCCTCCTGCCAGACCCCGGCATTGTTGACGAGAATATCTAGCTGTTTAATATCAGCAAGTGCCTCAACAATGGTTTCTGGCTTGCTTAGGTCGCATTCAATAGAGCTAAAAGATCCTTCGATATTAATTTCTCGCAGTTCTTTTACTACTGGCTCAGTTTTTTGTGATGAGCGACCATGAACAATGACACTTGCTCCTTGTCTAGCAAGCTCGAGAACGAGTAATCTGCCCAAACCATCGGTTGAACCAGTGACTAAGACAGTTTTATTTTTAAGATCGTATGACATAGATATTTTTTCCTATACTCATTAATAATTATTTTGGTCTACTAATAGTTTTAATTTGGCAAATCTCACGAAAACCATCTATACCGTGTTCGCGACCCATGCCAGAATTTTTGTAGCCACCAAACGGATTTTGAGGAATAAAGTGCCCCACACCATTAATATCGACATTGCCTGCTTTGATTCCATGTGCAAAATACTCCATTTTTGACTGATCTTGGGTGAATATTTGTGATCCGAGACCATAAATCGTATCATTGGCCAACCTAAGGGCTTCATCGTCGGTCTGATAACCAATGATGGGTAGAACAGGACCAAAAACTTCTTCGTGCCAAACTTTCATGTCACTTGTTACATCATCAAGCAAAGTTGGTAAATAAAATGCACCCATCTTGTCTTCTGGTTTTTTTCCGCCAATTAATATTTTAGCTCCTTTTGCAACAGATTCAGCGACTTGAGTCATGAGAATATCTAACTGTTTTTGTGAAACAAGTGGTGTAACAGGTAGCGAGGCAACTTTGGAGATCAGCTTGGTGAGAAGTTGTTGCTTTACTGAGCTATGGACAATGAGGCGTTTATCGGCGTCGCATGTTTGACCACTAAACATAAAACGTTTGGAGACTATTTTGGTCGCAGCTAGTTCTAGGTCTGCGTCAGCACAAACAATGACTGGATTGGAACCACCCATTTCGAGTGTCGAGCGAATGAATTTTTTACCGGCTAGTTCGTAAAGTTTTTTACCTACTTCGGAGCTACCAGTAAACCAGATACCATCTATTTCTGACTCGGCCAAAATTTTGCCCTCCTCACCGTCGCCATGGACAATATCGAAAACACCTTTAGGTAACCCGACTTTTTGCATAATATCGCAGTACAATTTGCCTGATAGCGCACTCTCTTCGGCAGCTTTGTAAATAACAGTATTCCCAACCAGAAGATTGGGGATAACCCCCCAAATAAACATGTCAAAGGGCAGATTCCAAGGGGCAATGACTGCGACGGAGCCAATCGGCTCGTAGATAAGTTGGTGGATCGATGTTTGGGATTCGAAAGTAGTGACTGGAGATAGCGCAGATTCTGCATTGCTTAGAAACCATTTAAAGTAATCCCAGTCCCACGACACCTCACTATCAGCCTCTGCAATCGGCGTACCAATTTCTTGACTAATAAGATTCACGATATCTTTTTGGCGCGACTTAAATACTTCTAAAGCTTTGGATAAATATTTTATCCTCTCTCCGACTGTCAACTCTCCCCAAGCTACTTTGGCCAGATTGGCACTATTAACTTTTATTTCTATCTCGTCTTTGGTACTAGCGAATACTTCGCCTACAACGGAAAAGTTGTTGCCAGGATTGGTGGAAATTATTTTTTTCATTATTATCCTACTTTGTAACTAACTCGATTTTATCACCATTTATAAAGAAGGCTTGATCGTCGCGGAGCAGAATTAATTTATCTCCCCACTCGGATTCCATTTGCTTGTAGCGCTCACTATACTTTGGGTTGCCATGAGGAAGAGTTTCATTTTATTTTAAAACTCTATATTTGATTTGTACCATACCATCACTTAAAAGTTTGCTTTCAATTAGTTCTAGGTTGGTGAGGGGGAAAGTATCCTCAAATAATCTCACTCCAGTTTCTAAAATTATTGGGTGAATATCGATGATAATTTCGTCTATGATTTTACTTGCCAGGAACTGCGCGTTAGTTTTACCTCCACCCATCACTATCATTTCGTGAAAGCCCTTCTCTTCGACTAGTTTGGAAACATCGAGAGGGCTTTTATCGGTAAAAATAACTTCATCGGTGGAGGTCGATATTAGATTTTGATCATGAGTTATGACTATGTTGAGTGCATTTTTATATGGAAACACATTGTATTTCATACAATCTTCGTAGGTACGTCTCCCCATTACACAGACTCCTTTATCGGCAACTAGCTTGTACAGAATCTCCGTATCTTTAACCCAGTCGGTATCATCATCTTTGCCTGCAACGTAACCATTGAGACTTGTCGCCATGAACAATGTTGTTTTCATGAGTTTATTCTATCACTTGGTAGCCCAGCTTTTCGATGATGGGTTTGAAATGGGCGGGACCGGTTAGTTTTGGATCGTAAGTGATAGTAGATTCTTGCTTGGCGTAGCTGGTACTCGTTGAGATAACGCCGGGCAGATCCTCGATTTCGCTATCGATATTGAGCGAGCATGAACTGCAGTGGAGACCACTCAGTTTGAGAGTGATGGTAGTACCAACTGTTTTTTTCTTGAACCAATTAAACATGTATTTCCTTCAGATTTTGATTTATCTCTACTGCGCCAAAGCAAAGCAATTCTTCTTTGTATGATGCAGTCTCTGGAACTGAGTTCCAAATAAAAATCTTTTTCTTCAAATAAAATGCCACTCCTATCTCCATGAGGACGTTAGGGCCAATGTAGGCTGTTACCCCGTTTTTATTATTGTTGATCACAAGGATAGCATCGCTCTCTGCGATTTCTTCAAAATTTTTACGGATTAGCTTTGATCGATCTACGTAGGAGACTACTCCTTTGAAGTGCGACACCTCAAAATCATTTCGTTCTTTCATAACTTTGGCCGACTGAGGGATAAATACTTGCCAACCTAGAGAGGTCAATTCATTTTCGATCCTGACAAGATCGCCATAAAAATTCATGCTCGCACAAAGGAAAATCTTCTTCATATTACCTCCATGGTGCCGCTATACATACCCATGGAACAGGAGAAAGTATAGAGACCCTTTTTGTCGGGAGTGAATGTAAAAACTTGATTGGTATTTGGCTTAACAAATGCATTGATGCCAAAAGCACGGAAAGTAAAAGCAGTGGCACAGGAGTAGACCTCACCGGCATTAACTGTCAGCTGGACTGGTACACCGCTTTTGACGGCGAAGTGTTTGGGTGAGTAGCCACTATTTAATATATTGATAGTGACGGGCTGGACTCCATCTACTAGGGTTGGAGTCGGCAACGTCGTACGAGGCGCCGTATCGTAGGGAGGTAAGAGTTTAACTATACGTGGACCTAAGCGCTGGAGCGAATAGGTACTATCAGTTACCTGGAGGATACCATTGAGTGAGTAGAGCGCCATAGCAATCAATAGGATTGCGGCTGTACGGAGGAAATATACCCGCCACACTTCGCTCAGCTTGGCGGTCGCGATACCGATCAGGACAAACATGGGTGCGGTGCCCAGGACAAAGGTGCCCATAATCAAAGCGCCCTGGGTGGGAGAGCCAGAGCTGATGGCGAGGATCTCCATGGCTTGGGTGACCCCACAGGGGATGAGAATAGTCAAAAACCCGAGCAGCCCGGGAGCAAAAAGGCGGTCGGCGGTCGTGTTGTTTTTGATTAGTTTACGGGCAAATTTTGGCGGTGTAAAAGCAAGAAAACGGAAGATAGGATGGACTTCTAACAGATTCATGGCGGAGGCAAACATAAAGAGAGCCGCAACTCCCTGGAAGAATAATCGCATACCTAGGGAGAGGGCGATGGCAGACCCGAGCCAACCCAGGAAGAAACCGAGGATGGTGTGACTGACAAGTTTGGTAGTGAGAAAGGTAGTGACGGGACCCCAGTCTCCCACGTCAAAACTAGTTGCCGATCCATCTGATACAACCTTTTTACCTTCTGATCTCTTTTGGTTGGCGATCGTGGAGGCGAGGATCCCTCCCTGCATGGCTGCACAAGTTACACCGCCACTAGTCAAGCCAGTTAAAAAGATAATCCAAAGATTCATAACTCTCCCATCATATATGACTAACCTTTAATCTCAAAGAGTTGGTGACGACCGAGACAGAGGAGAAGGCCATGGCAGCACCGGCGATCCCGGGATTGAGCATGATTCCATAGAGTGGGTAGAGGAGACCGGCAGCGATGGGGATGCCGATTACGTTATAGGCAAAGGCCCAGAATAGATTTTGTTTGATCACACGGAAGGTGAGACGGGAGAGTTTGATAGCTTGGGGCAGTCTCTCTAGATTGCCACCGAGCAGGGTGAGTCCGGCGGACTCGATCGCTACGTCGGTACCCGTCCCCATGGCAATACCTACGTCGGCAGTGGCGAGTGAGGGGGCATCGTTGACACCGTCGCCTACCATGGCAACCCGGTAACCCTCGGCTTGGAGTTTTTTCACTTCGGTGGCTTTGTCACCCGGCATCACTTCGGCAATCACTTTATCTATTCCTACGATCTTGCCGATGTGACGCGCAGTCAATTTGTGATCACCTGTCAGCATGGCTACTTTGATCCCCAATTTGTGAAGGTCTTTGATAGCTTGCACCGATTCGTCTTTGAGGATATCGCTGAGAGCGAGGTACATAATGATCTCTTTTTTAGTCGCTAGCATAATCGGGGTAGCGCCCACCTCGGCAAATCTTTCGATGATTGTAGTGTCTACTTTGAGACCCAGAGATTCGATTAGCTTTAAATTGCCGGCATAGTAAAGCTGTTTGTTGATTTTTCCTTGTAACCCATGACCAGGAATTGCTTTAAATTCTGTGACATCAAATAGTTTAAGATTATCCACCTTGGCTTTCTCCACAATCGCAACAGCAAGGGGATGTTCAGATAATTTCTCCAGGGAAGCGAGAATTTGGAGTGATTCTTTTTCACTCATGGTGCTGACAGTCTTCTGATTGGTGACTGATGGTTGACCTTTAGTGAGAGTCCCTGTTTTGTCTAGCACGATATAGTCCACACTGCGTAATTTTTCTAACTCTTCCGCATTTTTGACCAGGATCCCCAGACCAGCGGCGCGACCCACACCAACAATAATTGCGGTGGGAGTAGCTAGGCCTAGTGCGCAGGGACAGGCGATAACCAAAATACCGACAAAACTGAGGAGACCAAGGAGAGGATTGCCCAGTAGCGTCCAGCCAATAAATACAACGACTGATAGGACTAAGACAACGGGGACAAAGACAGAAGAAATTCGATCGGTTAATTTTTCTATCGGAGCATGACTACCCTGGGCATGCTCCACCATTTGGATAATTTGAGCGAGGACCGTACTCGCTCCCACTACGGTTGCGCGAAACCGAAAGGCTCCCTGCAAGTTAATTGTGCCACCGACTACTTTGTCTCCGACCATTTTATCGACAGGTAGAGACTCACCCGTCAACATAGACTCGTCGACACTACTTTCGCCACTTGTGATCACACCGTCGACCGCTATCCTAGTACCTGGTTTGACGATTACAATGTCGCCCAAGACTACTGCGCTTGAGGGTATTTCTATTTCCCGACCATCTCGCAAGACTAACGCGGTTTTGGCTTGGAGTCCAAGGAGTTTTTCGATGGCTTCGCCGGTTTTGAGTTTGGAGCGAGCTTCGAGATATTTACCTAGGGTGATAAAGGCGATAACGACGATTGTGACGTCATAATAAATTTGATCGGTCGATAGATAGGGGGCCAACACTCCCTCAAACGCTGAGAGAGCAAAGGAATAGAGGTAAGCAACAGAGGTACCAATCCCAATGAGGGTATCCATATTGGCGACACGATATTTGGCAAATCTAAAAACGGATTTAACATAGGGTAATCCAATCACAAATAGCATGTAGGTAGCCATGATGGGGAGTAGATGATGAAAGAAGGTTTTGACATAGTCGGGGTAAGGGAAAAATGTTTCCCAGATCATCATGACAATACTAACTGTGGCGAGAGGGAGCGAGATAGTTACATAATTTTTGAGCTTAGCCAGCTCGGCTAGTTTTTCGGCTTTTTTACTAGGATCAGATCCGACTGGACCCATGTCATGACCCGCGTGGAGAGAACTATCCATCTTTGACATATCATGGCCAGGATGACCCATCTGTTGGTTTTCCACTTCTGACTTGATTGTGTAACCAAGCAGAGTTATCTCGGCGTTGAGCTGGGCTAGGTCTATATTTTTGGAAAAAGATACTTCTGCCGTTTCTGTTGCATAGTTAACCTCCGTCGACTTAACGCCGTCAATTTTGGAGATCTTTTTTTTGATAATACTGGCACAACTGGCGCAATGCATACCTACGATTTCATATTTTTTTGTGATCATAAAGCTCCTTGATGTAGAGAATTAAATTGTTTGAGACAACCTTTGCCACAAAAATAGTGTCTAACTCCATCATATTCGCATGTACAGCTGGCAGTGCTTGGCGAGAGCTTCATATGACAAATTGGATCAATCACTACGGGCTCACTGTCCTGCATAGGCCTAACCTTTGTGAGACTATCTAAAAAGATTGAGAGAGT
Organism: Candidatus Woesebacteria bacterium; assembly: GCA_031973275.1. GTDB lineage: Bacteria > Patescibacteriota > Microgenomatia > UBA1400 > UBA12108 > CAJAUT01. Next base: position 653 of record DALYDJ010000004.1, on the reverse strand, counting down.
AAAAAATTTACTATCGACTAAAGAATAGTAGACTTCTTTACCAATCTTGCTTTGACGGACCAATCCACTACTTTTGAGGAGCATCAAATGTTGACTGACAGTGGCTTGGCGTACTAGCGTCATTTGCACTATTTGATTGACCGTGAGCTCGTGACCATGCAAAAGACAAACTATTTGGAGTCTTTTAGCGTGCCCAAGCACCTTGAGATATTTAGCACTGTTAGCTATTTGAGTTGGTTGCATATACAACCATCATATTCTATTTTTTGAATATGTCAAGAATGAGAGGATAGGGTAGTGTAAGCTACTATCGACTCGACAAAGAATCCACTATCTGCACCAAAATTTAATTTTTTAAACTCTTCTGGTTTCACCCATCTGTACTCGATATGCTCATCCGATAGTCGGACCTCCCCTTCCCAGTCTTTACTAGAGTAACATGTGGCAAAAACAGTCTCTCCTTTGAAAAAACCTATTTCTACTCCGATTCTATTGGCAAAGAAAACTGGGCTCAGAGAATTAACGGTTAATCCAGCTTCCTCCATGACTTCCCTTTTGATTGCGGCAATTACTTCTTCCCCCTCTTCATAGCCTCCGCCGGGTAGATCCCAGTTGCCACCGCGCGAGTGATCATCAGCTGCTCGTCTAAGCGC
>DALYDJ010000003.1:19499-27994 GCA_031973275.1 Candidatus Woesebacteria bacterium | reverse complement strand
TTCTACATTATTCAGTCAACCATGCATTATTTTTTGGTATTTACCCGCAGTAATGACATGATGTGGACGAGCGATGCTGGTTCAGTTTTTGGTCAGATCAAAGCTATATCCAAAGATTATGATCACATAGTAGACTCCGAGCTTCACGGTCCGCTCGCTCCCTATTTTTATGGTGATCTAACGACGAGCGAGGTGCAAAATGGCAGTCACAGTACTCCAGATGCTTTTGGATTTACCTACTTGACTAAAGCAGGTAAGTACGAACTTCGTCACGTGGATGTATCCGACCTTGCCTGCGAAAAGGTTAGCAGAAGAGATACAAGTAAGATGCTGGTTATCACAACGTGGAATCCAAGACTTTCCTCCATCAAAAAATTTTCTGGTAATTCACTGAGCGGCGCACTCTTGCTGAGAGAGGTCTATGACGTAGATGATATCATTACTTATGAAATGAGCGTAAACGATAGTTTTAGGCAGAATTGCTCCCCAAAATAATATGAAGCACATACCCAAACTACTCACCGCGATTCTGATAGTGGCTGGACTATTTCGCTTGCCTTACTTGAATACCCACATGTCATCGCTCTACGGAGACGAGATTGCAATCGGCTACAACGCTCTCTCGATTGTAAGGACTGGGAGAGACGAATTTGGTCGTTTTATGCCTCTCCAGTTTGAGAGTTGGGGAGACCAAAAGAATCCGGTCTATATCTACGCTGTAGCTATAGTGCAACTCCTCACTGGTCCTACCCCTGCCTCCGTTCGTCTTCCATCGGCTATTGCCGGTATCGTGGCAGTTTATCTAACCTACCGCCTAGTCATGCTGCTCAAGTTAGGGCAGGGAGTGGCCTTGTTTTCTGCCCTCCTCTTGAGCGTCACTCCCTGGCATATTCACATTAGTCGTGGTGGATACGAAGCCAATCTCGCCCTCACCCTAGGACTAGGTTCCGTTGTAGCACTTCTTAGTCGTCGCTCGCTTGCCTCGGTGATCTACCTCGTCCTCTCTGCCTATACCTACTACACTACGAAGATTTTCGCTCCATTATTACTCATGCTTACTTGGACTTGGATGATTCATGACCAGAAGCCCAAAATTTGGCTCAAACCTTTTATCAAATATTGGCTTGGTGCTCTAGTTTTAGCGATTCCCATCATTTATTTAGCGTTATTTGCCAACGGGCAGGCCAGGTTTAAAGCTATCAATATATTTGCCGACAAAACAGTCGCAACTAGGGTTATTCGCAACCGTAATTTCTTTGACGATGCCAAGTCGCTTACTGCCAAGGTCTTAGAAAATCGCTTTACTTATCACTACCAGGATTTCTTTACCTATTACTTGGACAATCTCTCTGGCCAGTTTCTTTTTGTAGGGGGAGATAGCAATATCCGCTATGGTCTAGGCAATCACGGTATGCTTTATTTGATCGATGCCCCCCTCATCCTGGCGGGCATTATCTTGCTCTATAGCAAAAATCGCAAAGTCTGGCTCTTTCTTTTTGCCTGGCTCCTCCTCGCCCCTCTCCCCACCGCCTTAGTGGGAAGGGCCTACGGACTGCGTAGTTTAGTTATGCTCCCAGTTCTCCAAATCTTTGCCGGCTACAGTCTATACCAGCTTTATTCTTGGTCACAATCTTCAAAAATGAAAACTATTTTCTACTTCCTAATATCTATTCTCTATCTCCTCTCAGTCTCTATCTGGACCATTCGCTATATCTACCAGTACCCTAGCTATGGCAAATATTGGTACGACGGAGCGATGTACGACTCCCTCCAGTTTGCAAAAGATCATGAGGATCAGTATGACCAAATCATCATTACTCAGTCATACGGCGAGGTGTCCATGTACTATGCTTTCTATAATCAAATTGACCCTAGAGTTTATAGACAAGCCAAAGATAACAAGCTCACAATCGACGGGGTGCCCATGATCAAGATCGGCAAGTATTACTTCGGCGACATCAGACCCAAAGGGCCAATTGAGCAGATGGATCTACCACACAACACTCTCTTGATCGTTCAGCCCTTGTTTGAATACGGCGAAGAAGATATTTTGGCTAGGGACGATGGAAGGGTCATTTTCCGTACCTTTGGCTTCCCAACAGTTCATATGAAAGCTAAGCAAGGCGTAACCCCATGAAAATATTTGTGATAGTACCTGTTTTTAACGAGTCCCGCTACATCGGGAAATTTTTGGACAAACTATTGGTGACTACCAAGAAGGTAGTGGTAGTCGACGACGGCTCGACCGACAAAACTAGGGACATTGCTAAAAGTCGCGGAGTCACCTGCTTGAGTCATATGGTTAACCTAGGCAAGGGGGCCGCTCTCAAAACAGGCTGTGACTATGTCTTCAAAAAAATGAAAGCAGACGCGGTTATTATTATGGACGGCGACGACCAACACGCGGTCGAAGATATCAGGTATTTTGAAAAGGCGCTCAATCAGGGCGCGGCGGTCGTACACGGTGTACGAAAAATGGATGCCAAGATGCCCTTGATGCGAATACTCGGCAACAAGAGTATGTCTATCCTTATCAATCTCCTTTTTGGCCGCTATATCGCCGACATTCCCTCTGGGTTTAAAGGTTTCACTAGATCTGCCTATTCACAAATTAAGTGGTACTCTCCAGGGTATGAAGTAGAGACAGAAATAGCCGTGCGTATCGCCAAGAACAAGCTCAATTACGTCGAGGTACCCATTTCTACTCTCTATCACGACAAGGATTATGGGTTTAACCTCTTAGATGCATGGCGTATACTAATCAAGATACCACTTTGGCTTTGGAGCTAATCTATGCAGGGAATACAAATACTTTCTATCACGTTCATCTTGATCATGCTCTATGTGGTACGCATCCACTACAAGAAACAGGAATTACCCAAGATCGAAGCCTTTACTTGGTCTTTAGGTCTTCTCGTTTTAGGTGTGATAGTCAGTGTCAAGCAGTCCGCCGACTTCGTTCGCAATCTGTTCGCCGTTACTCGTCTATTGGATGTCTTGGTCATAGTAGCTCTTATGGGGACTTTTATTTTACTCATCGAAAACCGCATTCAGATTAACAAACTCCGTAGTCGACTGGAACGTTTGGTTAGAGATCGTGCCATGGAGTCAAAATGAAGTTACCACTCATCTCGATTGTCACTCCTAGCTTTAACCAGGCGAAGTTTATTCGTGCAACCATTGACTCTGTTCTCTCTCAGGAATACCCCAACCTTGAGTATTTTGTGATGGACGGCGGCTCGACAGACGGAACAGTCGAGATTCTCAAAAGTTATGGTGACAAAATCAAGTGGGAGAGTAAGAAAGATGGTGGTCAGGCAGATGCGATCAACAAGGGCATGCGTCAGTCGAAAGGCGAATTGCTGGCTTACATCAATTCTGACGACATATATCTTCCAGGAGCATTGAGACTAGTGGGGGAGTACTACGCAAAAACCGGTGAAGATTGGATTACTGGTGACTGCCTAACAATCGATGAAAAAGGGATTAAAAGTCGTAATAATTGGGTATTTTCATATTACAAGAGATTTCTCATGGCAATTTATTCCCCACTAACACTAAAATTGGCCGATTCTATGCTCCCACAACCCTCTACTTTTTGGTCTCACAAAGCATACGAGAAAGTTGGTGAGTTTGATATTAAGTACCACTATGCACTAGATTACGATTATTGGCTCCGGATGGCAAAATATTATGTTCCACACGACCTAAAAGTCCCATTATCTGGGTTCAGAATTCAGCAAGACAGTAAGTCCCAAACGGGTAGGGTAAAGCTTATGGCAGAGGGCATGGTCACATTACGCGAGAATGGGGCTAAAAACTGGGAGTTATTTGTACACAAACTCCATAGCGATCTAACTTTATTTATCTACAAACTAATTAAATGAAGGTCGTTAGTGCATCTTCATATACCACTAAAAAATTTATTAGGCTTTATCCATATATAATTTCGCTCCTTACAATAGCATGTTTTGTCCTGATATTTTTTGAATCTGTTCCATATCTCAAATTTATTGTTTCCACACTTCACCTAAATACCTTGGTTTTCCAAATATTATTATTACTGGCTTGGATAAATTTACTATTCCAACGTGGTTTTTCGAACGTAAAAATACTGATCGTTACACTTATCATCTGTATTGTCGGAGAGAGTACGGCCAAAACTACTTTAAGTATTTTCCGAGAAATGAGAAATATCGTAAAGGATCCTTTCCTATCATATGACCAGAAAATGTCTCGTACATATAAAGGTTTTTACCCAGCAATGAAAGAGGTAGTACGTTTAACTCCAGTTGATTCTACAATTATCATCCCGCCACAAGGAAATCCTTGGGAGATGGAGGGTCATGTTGCGATGGTCACGTATTTTATCTACCCACGCCGAGCAATTAATATCAACCTCTACTCTGAGCAACTCCCAAAAGTGAATGGCAAGCTTTATGCATTAATCGCTAAGGGATCATGGGAAAGAACTGGATCAGTCGATTATGGCTGGCCAAAGATGCCGATTAACTCTAGTAATATTTGGCATATAGATACGGATCAGAACATTACTACAAAATTTCAAAAAGACTACGATCCTAATCTTGACAAATGGGATTGGGGACTGATAGAGGTAAAACAATGATTAGTTTAATGGCTATTTTATTAACTACAATATTTTATATCGCAGTTGGTTGGCCAATAACATATATGTTGGGCAAAATATCAACAACAGAAAGAGTAGGCATTTCATTCTTACTTGGCAATGGGCTCTCTACATTTCTGTGGTTCATGCTATATAGGTTGGGATATCAATTTAATCTAATTACCCTTAGTTTTTCCGGAACAATAATCTTATTCTTAAGTTACCTGATAAATAGAAAGTTCAAACTGAAGTATCAGAATTTAACTGAGATAAAGCCGACTGGTATAAACTTGAAGCTAGTATATCTAATTATTGGACTACTATTGGCAAGCTTTGTTATTGGCAACTACAACCCCATCTCAGGGTGGGATGCTATCGCTTTATATGACTTCAGAGGTCATACGATTGCCATAAATCATAGTTTAAAAGGCTTAACGGATGACTCCTATTATGTGAGTTATCCACTCATGATTTCGCTCGATCACGCAGCTATTTATATGCTAAAAGGGCTAAGCGCTCAAGGATTACACTCAATCATCCTAATGGCATTCGTAGCAGTGATATATGGACGTATGCGAGTTTGGACTAATTTACGATTATCTCTAATGTCAGTAGTATTTATTATCCTGAATGAAGAGATATTTACCCACTCGACAGTTTCATACGTAAATCTATCTTATATTGTGTACCTTGTCGTGGGGTTCATGTATATAATTTCACCCTCAAAGGAATCTAGGCATCTTGGTCACTTGTTTATTGGAGGTCTCATGATAGGACTTACAACGTGGATAAGATCGGATGTTCCATTCTGGATAATCGGCATTATGTTAATAATCATCCAAGGTTGGCGAATTAAAGCAAAATTATTGTCAATATTTTCAGCTTATATTGTTATTATGATGAGACATTATTGGCTAGCATATTATGTTGATATCCTTAATTCGCTTAATCAGTTAAATCAGAGACTCTCTAATCCCATCACAATTAGTGCCTTAAATAGTGCCCGAGCATACATACCCGATAATGATACACTGGCAAAAATTTATACAAACATACCGGCTATTCTTTCTTACTTATATATCAATATATTCTCGCCATACAGAGGTTTATGGCTATTGATAATACCTATTAGTATAGTGGCAGTAAAGAAAGCAAATACCCGCTTAACCTTACTAGTATTTACATTGCTTATCTCGGCCATTATGGTTGTGGGAGGAGTAATGCTCTTTAGTACCAGCTACAGCTCTTGGGAACAAATTGGAGGCTCAGCTAGGAGGATGATGCTATTTATAGTACCCCTATCCATTGTTGCTTCAATATATGCACTATATCTTACAAATAATGATAAAAATAATGAAGCAGAGTAAAATGTTCGGAATCTATCTGATCTCAGCGATAACTGCAATCGGCATATCGGCTATAGAGTCGGTGTCTTATCCTGGATACATACTCACTCATCTAAGAGTATCAGCCACAGTTTTCTATCTAGCTAGTATATTGCTATCTCTCGGATTAAATGCATCTACAAGAGTATCAAAAAAATTGCACTGGGCTGGGATTTTGATTTCCATAGCGTACGTCGTAATGGTTGTACTTGAGACAATAACTTACCCTAACTATATTTTCACTAAAACTCATATCAATCTATTCACTCTCCAGTATTTCATAGGGATTACCTGGTTTCATATATCAATATTAAACAATTCAAAATTTGTGAAGAGTTTATTAGTAGCTACGCTTATTTTTATCGGTGTAGATGGCGTAGGATCAACACTCGGTTTAGCAGTTAAAGGATCTAGGGAGATTATTCGCAATCCATTTGCGTCCTATGAAGCAAAAATGACCAAAGCTTATCCCGGTTTCTATCCCGCCATGAGTGCGATTAAGACGCTTACCCCTGAGGACTCTACCATCCTTATCCCTCCGCAAGGTAATCCATGGGAGATAGAAGGGAATGCAGCGATGGTCACCTACTTTCTATATCCAAGGAGAGTAAAAAATTTTGACCCGGATAATATGTCGGAACTATCTCAAAACACCTATTTGCTGATAGCAAAAGGATCCTGGGAGCGCACAGGTCTAGTTGACTATGGGTGGCCAAAAGTACCTGTGAGTGCTATGAGAATATGGCATATAGATGTAAATTCAAATATTAGTACCGCATATACGAGAAATTATGATCCAAATCTAGACAAGTGGGATTGGGGTTTAATAGAGGCAAATAATGAATAGTCTATTTGCAATAATCATATCTACTATTTTTTATGTCCTCTCAGGCTGGCATCTTACGTATTTAATACCGACTATTCACAAAATAGAAAGAGTTGGTTTGGCATTTCTAGTTGGATCTGGTTTAACCACCTTCATCTGGTTTTTGGGGTATCGCGTTGGTTTACCGTTTAATCTTTTAACCCTGACTATCTCGGGCGGTATTCTGGCTACAGTCGGATATTGCTTGTCTATTTACCTCCATCTCAAGCCAATTTATTCGCGAATAGTATTTAGTAAAAATGAGAAATATTTATTGTTCTCAATTATTGTAATGCTACTCGTAGCAATCTTAATCGGTAGTTACAATCCTCTAACGGCGTGGGACTCAATCGCGCTTTATGATTTTCGCGGGCATGCAATCGCGATTAATCACAATTTAAAAGATATTACCGATTTGTCATATTATATTAGTTATCCTCTAATGATCTCGCTAGTTCATTCAGTAGTTTATATGCTGGGCGGGATAAATGCTCAAGGTATTCATGCAATTATTTTCTCATCTTTTATTGCTGTAGTTTATGGAAGAGTTCGTTCATGGACTAATAACAAATACGCATTGCTCACATGCATCTTAATAATTTGCCAAAAAGAGATATTCAATCATTCAACTTTTGCTTACACAAATCTTCCATACATAGCATATTTAGTATCGGGAATACTTTATTCTGTATCAGCAAAAAAAGATAAATCATTCTGGATCTTATTCTCAGGCATCCTATTTGGACTAAGTACCTGGGTTAGAGCATCCGAAACATTTTGGATAATCGGCGCGTTGTTAATCTCGGTTCAAGGGTTTATTCAAAAGAGTAAAATTCAAGCGCTATTTTCTGTTCTCTTGCTATTAGTTATTCATTATACTTGGACAATTTACTATAACGCGGTACTAATAAGCATCCACTATACGTATGAGCAGACGCTGAGCTCTTTTGGGCAGAAGAACGTTATTCAAATGATTTCTAACTGGCGAGAAATATATGATTATATAAGGCTATATATTTATCTACCATATAAAGGTTTTTGGTTATTAGTAGTTCCAACAACGTTAGTATCTGTCCTCAAGAAGGATACCAAGCTATTTTTGCTACTGGGGACTGTCATATTGACGGGAGGTATGGTGGTTGTAGGTATAATGATTTTCAGTACTTTCTACACAACCTGGAACCAAATCGGAGATTCAGCACGGAGGATGATTATGTTTATAATGCCATTAACAATCATTACCGCAGTATACGCACTACACTTAATATCCAGACCAAATAAGGATGAGCAAAAACTTAAGATATGAGGATTGGAATTAATGTTCTCTATCTAGTGCCGGACGATGTAGGTGGGACCGAGACCTATGCCAGGGAGTTGATCGATGAACTTAGCCGCACCAAGCATAAAAATGATGAATTGATTATCTATTGTAACCGGGAGAATTATCACTCCTTCTCCCTCAATCCGCGCGTAACTGCAATCAGAGTCCCGATCAGCGCCAAGATTCGCCCGCTCAGACTACTGGCCGAACAAATAGCCCTCCCAATTTACGCTCTAGTACACGGTCTAAATGTCATGTTTTCTCTCGGTTATACTTCTCCCTGGGTCTTGCCATGTC
>DALYDJ010000003.1:0-19489 GCA_031973275.1 Candidatus Woesebacteria bacterium | reverse complement strand
ACTATCATCCTGAAAGTTTTAAGCCTGTTGCCAAATTTATAGTGGAGTGGATGGTCAGGATATCTGCCGCCACGGCTTCCCATATCATCACCGACTCAGTATCTTCTGCTGCCTCGATTCGTTCTATACTCAAGCTTGACGACAAACACGTAACCCCCATCTTGCACGGTGCTCCCCGAACAATTGTGCTCACGCCATCGAACGTACGGGCCACACTTACCAAATATGGGGTTAATAAGCCATACCTCTTTACCGTGGTCTCTGGACTCCCCCACAAAAATCTCCACTCGCTGATCCATGCATTCCAAATCCTGCACAGCACCTACCCAAAGCTTAATCTAGTGGTGTGTGGTCTGGGAGGATTATCCGCCCAGTCAAATCAAAAACTTATTAAAGAGAAAGGCTTACAAGCACGTGTCAAACTCTTGGGCTATGTCACGAGCGAAGAGTTAGGGGTGCTATACCATAGCGCCGATATTTTTGTGTTCCCCTCCGCTTACGAAGGCTTTGGTTATCCGGTAGTTGAGGCGATGAGCTATGGTGCTCCAGTAGTTAGTTCCAATGCTTTCTCCCTGAGGGAGGTGGTGGGATCTGGCGGCATCCTAGTTGACCCCTATGATATACCTGATTATGTCAAATCAATCTCAATGCTTCTCAAGTCTGCTACTCTACGTCAAGATATGATCACTCGCGGCACTCTGCGCGTAAGTGAGTTAAAATGGGACCTGACTGCCCAGCAAACTTTAGCAGTCTTACGAGGGGTATCTAGCTTATGAGCACGTATCTTGCGCATATGGAAAAACTTGGAGAGGGAACTGCCTTTGGTCGTCGCCTCGCCTATCTTCGCTACAATTTTCGTTCATATCTACAAGGATTAAACTCTCGTAGTCGTGTCTTGGAAATAGGACCCGGTACTGGTGAATTGTTATTTATTCTAAATCAACAAGGAATTGTCGACATCGACATTATCGACAACGACTCTGCCATCCTCAAACACTGCCAGAAAACATTTAAAATTGAAAAAGCCATCCTAGCCACGAGTTTGGACATGAGCAAATACGTAAAATCCAAATATGATCTTATTGTCTTAACCCAGGTATTTGAGCACATCCCCAAAACTAGCTACCTCAACTGGATTCGTAGTCTCTATGGCTCACTCAATCCCGGTGGTCATATCCTAATCACAGTCCCAAACGGTGCCAACCCCTTAGTGGGAACAGAGCGTTATGGTGATCTCCAGCACGAGAATATCTTTACGATCTTTTCATTCCGGGAACTCATGACTTTTGCCAATCTAAAAAATTCGAACTATTTAATGCAGGGATTCGAGGTTCCTCCAATCAATCTAGTAAATATGATTAGAATTATTCTGCAAAAAATGTTGCACGGTTTTTTTATTCTACTAATGATCATAAACGGAGGGATTTATCAGACACTCATGACGCCGAATATTACTTTAGTTATTACAAAAAAGAGGAACTAGGGTGAAGTATTTGCTAATATCGACATTCCTCATCACTTTAGTATTATCTTTTGTCATCCATCCGTTTGAAGTTCCCGACGAAAACGCTCACTATTCTTCGCTTAATTTTCTCTATAACGAAGGTCGTATGCCCAAGATGACCGATAGCAACAATCTCTCCCTCGAAGAATTAGAAACCGAGAAAATCTTCGGCATCGTCGAACATCAAAACAAATACTCGTACCACCCAGAATTTAGAATGGAGTATAGCGACAGCACGGTCGGGATTTTTGAAACTGAAATTAAATCACTTAACTCAAGGAGTAATCGTACAACCTACGATACATTCCAGGCAGCCACCTACCCACCACTTTACTACTGGCTCACTTTGCCATTTTACCGCTTGGTAGCGGGTGGAGATATTTTCCTGAGACTATTTTTTTCCAGGTTTTCATCGATTATTTTGACTGTTATGTTGGTCTTTGTAGCCTACCACGTGGGTAACCTCGTATTTGATAATAAAAAACACGGGCTAGCGGTCGCCTCCATGACCCTCTTTTTCCCTATGACCACCTATATAGGGGCAGGGGTCAACTCCGACAATCTGCACAACCTGTTATTTGGTGTAGCGACCCTGCTGGCTCTCAAATTAATTCGTGTTGGATTGAGTCGCAATCTATCTCTCCTGATCGGTACAGTCATTGGGCTCGATCTAATTACTAAGCCACAAGGCTATATTCTGATCCCAATTTTTGCACTCGCAGTGGTCATCCGCTGGCGGTGGGACGAATGGCGATCAATACTCTCATCTATCTTCTACATTCTAGTTCCTATAATCTTGCTTGCCGGTTGGCAAGAACTCCCCAAGCTCATCCTAGGCAATAGTACCGTTGGCGTGACCTCCTACACGGCCCGTGTGGTTGAGTACGGAGGACTGGCCAATTTTAAAATTTTCTTTAGCGACTATGTTCGCACGCATTTAACCGAAATGATTGTCTGGTACTGGGGAGTATTTAAGTGGTTTGGGGTCATTATGCCTAAAGCTTGGTGGTGGTTTGCTAATAGATTACTTGGTCTTTCATTAATTGGTCTATTGATAGGATTGTTTGTAGATTTCAAGAAGAAGACCTACTCCTGGCAATCAAAAATAATCGTTTTTAGTGTTTTGGCAAACGTGATCTATATCGGAGCTCTCGGTTGGTTTGACTGGCAGTTTTATCAGGAGTATGGTCGCTCCCTTGGTCTCCAGCCCAGGTACTACATGCCACTCCTCATTTCACAAATGTACATATTCTTATTAGGTTTGCTCAACTTAGGCTGGAATCAGCGGGTGAAAGAATCGATCAGAAGTGGAGTGATTATCTTCTTCCTAGGTCTTCAGATAACCTCATTTTACGTCCAAATTAAAAGTTACTATGACATTGCCTCTCTCACCGTTTTGATTAACCAAATTTCCCAGTATAAACCATGGTTTGCCAAGGGTAGTTGGTGGTATCTCTGGTTCTTACTATATTTTACTGGTATCATCACTGCACTCATAACCGCCATAAAAAGTGATCAGAAAAAATGAAAATAGCTATAGTTATTCCAGCCTTCAATGAAGAGGGTGTCATCGCCCAAACACTTCAGGATGTCAGAGCCACACTCCGGACTGACAAGATTGCTGCCGATATCATCCTGGTCGACGATGGTAGTAGGGACCGGACCTCTCAGGTTGCACAGAAGTATCTCGATATTCTCTTAACTCACCTGCATAACTGTGGGTTGGGTGCCGCCCTTGCCACAGGCATCGAGTACGCCAAGCGCTCTGGCTACGACTACTGTATTACTTTTGATTCCGACGGTCAGCACGACCCCAAGGACATCAAAAAAGCCCTACAAGAACTGGAGTCAGGCACCGACGTCGTCATTGGCAGTCGCTTTATTGGGACCCACTCCGGCATGCCCAAACTCCGCAGGGTCATCTTGACCCTCGGCAATCTGGTGACATTTATGTTTTTTGGTGTCTGGACTACCGACTCCCAGTCTGGCTTTCGTGGGCTCTCCAAGCGGGCTATCCAGTCACTCAATATCAAAAGTAACCGGATGGAGGTTAGCAGTGAGTTCTTTGGGGAGATTAAGCGGCTTAACCTAACCTTTACCGAGATCCCCATTCACATTCGCTATACCCAATATTCACTGAAAAAAGGTCAAAAAAACGCCGCTAGTGCCTCGGTTCTGTTAAAATTACTCTACAGAACATTTTCGTAAACTATATGAATATACTTCTTCCAGTTCAGATCATTCTCCTCATTTTTGTGTTATTTGCTGCTTCTAGGGCTATTCTCCAGTTCAGGGGCGGATCAATCCGATTCGGCGCTCTCAGTTTCTGGCTCATGATCTGGGTTTTTGCCACCATCGCGATCTTTTATCCAGAAGAAACCACACGTATCGCTCGAATCCTTGGTATAGGCAGGGGAGTAGACGTAGTAGTCTACAGCGCTATTGCCGTACTTTTCTATCTTGTTTTCCGTCTACATGTCTACCTAGAGAATATCCGTAGTGAGATTTCTCGCCTCATTCGCGAAGTGTCGCTCCAAGAAGTGAAAAAAGGCAAAAAATAGCTGGTTTCTCCTATCTATCCCTGATATACTCATGATTATGAGTTTTTGGTCTGGCAAGAGAGTAGTTGTCACAGGCGGTGCCGGATTCCTCGGTTCCCACGTCGTCTCCAAGCTCAAAGAGCGCGGGGTCAAGGATATCATCATCCCTCGCTCAGGTAAGTACGATCTCCGACTCAAAGAAGCGTGTACTGAGGTCGTAAAAGGAGCTGATGTAGTAATCCATTTAGCCGCCAATGTGGGCGGGATCGGCTACAACCGCGACTTTCCAGGTACCCTCTTCTACGACAATCTACTTATGGGTGTCCACATGATGGAAGAGTCTCGCCTCGCCGGTGTCTCCAAGTTCGTCGCGATCGGCACCATCTGTGCCTACCCCAAATTCGCTCCCATTCCGTTTAAAGAAGATGACCTCTGGAACGGTTATCCAGAGGAGACAAATGCTCCGTATGGTCTCGCGAAGAAAATGATGCTCGTCCAGTCGACCGCCTATCGCTCCCAGTATGGTTTTAACTCTATTTTCTTACTACCGGTGAACCTGTATGGTCCAGGTGACAATTTTAGTGAGCAATCTAGCCACGTCATCCCCGCTATCATCAAAAAGTTTGTCGAAGCCAAAGAAGGTAATTTGCCCAGTGTCACAGTTTGGGGCACAGGCCAAGCCACGCGCGAGTTCTGTTACGTCGAGGACGCGGCAGAGGGCATTGTCTTAGCCACCGAAAAATGCAACGATTCTGACCCAGTCAATATTGGAGCCGGATTTGAGATTTCGATTAAGGATCTTGTGGAAAAGATCCGTGTCATTGTCGGCTACACTGGTGAGATAGTCTGGGATACCAGTAAGCCAGATGGTCAGCCTCGTCGCATGCTAGACACGACTAGGGCAAAAGAAAAATTCAACTTTGTCGCATCAACTGATTTTGATGCCGGACTCGAGGAGACCATCACGTGGTACAAGCAGAACAAATAACCATTATCCGTCCTCGCTCGCCCTGGCACTTTCTCGATCTATCCGAACTATGGGAGTATCGTGAACTTTTTTATATCTTGTCCTGGCGCGACCTCAAAGTTCGCTACAAGCAAACAGCGCTAGGCGTTCTCTGGGCGCTCCTACAACCACTAGTTAATATGATAATTTTCACCGTTTTCTTTGGTAATTTTGCCGAGATGCCATCTGATGGATTACCATACCCAGTATTCGTTCTTTTAGGTCTCACATTTTGGGGATTTTTCTCTAATTCATTATCCAAGGCTGGCAATAGTTTTATTGAAAACGAACAATTAGTAAAAAAGGTTTACTTTCCACGTGAGATTCTTACCTTTTCAGCCGTGGTTACCTCTTTCATAGACTTTCTGGTCAGCCTGGTAATGTTGCTCGCTGTAATCGCGTATTATCAACTACCCGTCAACCTTCTCTTCTTTGCCCTCCTCATTCTAGGTATCATGATTACTGCCATCAGTAGTGCTGGTTTTGGATTGTTTCTTGCATCAGTCAATATCAAGTACAGAGATGTACGTTATATCATTCCTTTTTTTCTTCAACTCCTGATTTTTATCTCACCCGTTATTTATCCACTTACCATAGTTAGATCATCTTTTCAGTATCTACTAGCGCTCAATCCTATGACCGGAGTGATTGATTCACTCAGATCATCGCTTATCTCAGGATCCATTGCTCACCCAGATATGCTTACAATCTCTATGATTTCGGCAATATTGTCATTACTCCTGGGTTTGGCATATTTCCGACGTACGGAGCGCTACTTTGCGGACATCATATGAAACCAGCCATCGAAATCACTCATCTATCCAAAAAATACCGCAAGGGCAACCACTCTCCCTACTTGACGCTGCGGGACAAGCTGGCGGGGGTATTACGGCCTCACAAATCTGCCAAGTTAGGCTCGGACGAATTTTGGGCGCTCAAGGATATCAATCTCAAAATCATGCCGGGAGAAGTAGTGGGGATTATTGGCCGTAACGGCGCGGGCAAAAGTACGTTGCTCAAGATCCTCTCCCGCATCACTCATCCAACAGAGGGGGAAGTGATCCTGCGGGGTAGAGTGGGGAGCCTGCTCGAGGTTGGCACTGGCTTCCATCAGGAGCTCAGCGGCCGCGAGAATATCTATCTCAATGGGGCAGTACTAGGAATGAGTAGAAGAGAGGTCAAGCGCAAATTTGACGAAATAGTGGCGTTTGCCGAAATAGATGAGTTTATCGATACTCCCGTCAAACACTATTCATCCGGCATGTACATGCGGCTTGCCTTCGCGGTTGCAGCTCATCTTGAGACTGAAATACTCATTGTCGATGAGGTGCTGGCAGTCGGAGACTTACAGTTTCAAGAAAAGTGTATGGGTAAAATGTCGGAAATCTCTCAGAATGGAAGAACGATAATTTTTGTGAGTCACAATATGGGAGCAATTAAATCTTTATGCAATGAATGTGTGATTTTGGAGAAAGGAAAAATTACAAGAATCGGGAAAACGGATCAAGTTGTTGCCGACTTTGTCAAAAAAGTAAATTCAAAAAACATTAAATATGGTGATCGTATTTTATTCCCAAAAAATGATATAGCTACAATCTCAAGCATTGACCTAATTCAGGATGACGCTGTAGTAGCATACAACGCAATAAAAGGGGATAAAGATCTCACTATCGAGATTGCTCTGAGTGTCTATAAAAAGACAATCGGACTTAGGCTCTACATTGATTTTATGGATAGCAATGACTATATAATTGTTCGGACTGCAAACGATTCACTCCTCAAGAAGAGATTTGATTTTGATATTGGCAAACATGTAGTAAGGTTAACTATTCCTGCAAACACCTTAGGACCAAAAAACTATATCATCAAAACCGTTTTTCTGTTGTGCTTCATTTACCAATTTTACGGTTTTCAACACTAAAACACTTAATCCAGAAGGTATACGCATTCCGATAAAAGTAATAGAAGCCAGAAATTTTAACGCACTATATCCCTCAGAAGAAATTAGGGGTGCTTTAGCACCAGCATCTTTCACATGGGATGTTCTATAGGAGTCAATATGTTTAAAAGATACAACCTTGGCAGACAAATTTACATGTTAGATACGTATGAAGAACTACTCAAGCTCTATGGCTGGAAGAAAGGACCTATATATGTTCGACCTGATTTGCACACGGTCAGGGGAATGGAAGACCTCAACAATCGTAGGATACGAGACACAGAGGCAATCAGCACAATCGCACGCAATATAGACCCTGGAAACATCATTGAGATAGGCACTGGAACTGGGGCAGGGACTGTGTTGTTGTCGAAGTCTGCTCCGCGTTCGCAAATTTATACTGTCAATATCCTGCCTGAAGATGAACAAAGATCAGGAAGATTTAACACAGAAATGATGTCTAAAGAAAAAATTGGCAGCGTGTATAAAAAACTGAAACTATCAAACATACATCAAATTTATGCTAACAGTCTATTTTGGGAACCAAAACTAGATAAAGTAAATATGGCATTTATAGACGGGGCACATGATGCTGGGAATGTATATCAAGATACAAAAAAGATGCTTAACTTAATTAAAGGTGGAGGGTTTATTCTTTGGCATGATTTCAATCCCGAACTTCGCAATTTCTTCCCATGGATCGACCAGGTAATGAAGGGTGTAGAAAGGTGCTATGCAGAAGGAATACTTACTGAAAAAATTATGAATATAAAGAACTCCTGGGTTGGTATTTATCCTGTTAGGAAAACATAAAAGTATGCGGTTTGGACTTATTATAGACTATAAGTTTCATAGGGAAAATAAATGGGTTAGTGCACTGACACCTCATTTAGTTAATACCTTTATAGATATATTTGACCCTGTAATAATAACTTCTCAGCGCGAATACAACAAAAACAAATCTCAATTAAAAGCCATATTAATGATGGAGCCTGGTTGGGCGGCTCCATTTATAAAATTCGATAGCACACAAGGACACATTATTGCGATGACACTGAGCGATCCACATAGTAAAAAATCATGGTTCGAAGATTACTTTTTCAAAAATAATCTTAATTATGTGCTTTCTTATTATAAATCTCCTTTTTTCTTCCATTTCCCCGACTTTCCAGTATACAAATTTGTTCACTTTCCGTGGGCCATACCAGACCAATTTATCTCAAAGTCTATAATAAAATCTCGCAATAACGAAGTAGCAATTTTTGGTGGCAAGAACAACGAGGCATACGATATGAGAAATTGGTGTAGAGAGCAAGACGGAATAAAAAATTACTTGAACTCTGGGACAGAGAATAAAGTTATGGATGATACCGGTTATTTTAAATGGCTTTCAATGAGTGATGCAATAGTAGCCGCAGGTTCGAGCAATCCAATATATGATCTAGTTACTCCAAAATATTTTGAAATCGCCTCTAGCGGTGCATTGTTAATCGGACAATACTGTCACGATCTACGCGATTTAGGGTTTAACAACCAAAATATGGTTATCTTCAAAAAAAATAATTTTAATGAAATAATATCAAAATACAAGAAATCTCCTAAGCAATATCTAAAAATACGTAAGCAGGGTCTTAAATTAATTTTTGACAAGCATACGATTACGAGCAGAATTCAGCTGTTAAAGAAAGTATTAGGAGATCCATGAAGAAAATCACTTTTAACGGCTGGAAAATTGGTCGTAGAACTCGCTACAATCTTCACGCTATTAATAAAAAAATTAACAATCCCTATTATTATTTGAGCAATGATGTAGTTAGCAGGTCACAGTTTAGGACGCTCAACAACGATAATGGAATATTCATTGGCGTTGGTAACATTCACGCACTGCATATTATTAGTCAAATTTTGCGAAACAACAACCTGAGGGAGTTAAACTTTATCGATATCAACATTAGTCAATTGAATCACCTAGATAATACTATTAAACTAATTAAGAAATGTGAAAGCAGAATTAGATTTGTTGAGAAATACTTTTCACTGGACATTAATGATAGGGGGAAAGATATTCTATCAAAAATTAATAATCTCGAGAGAGGTGTCACGGGATATAGAAAAAACAAACGCTTGGCTAAACAAGAAAAAAGCCTGTGGGAGAATGCAAAATTCAATAGTAAAAAATACTACAAATCAACTGGCATAAAAGCAAAGGAATTTAGTAATGGTATACAAGTAGAAGGCAATCCTAACTTTGGTGGGATTACGAAAATGACATATCACATTATTGACTGTTCTACAGCCATTGTTGGTTTTGAACCTTTTACACTCGGGTACGGTTCAGGTTTTTTAAGTGATGAAGCAACCTATTTAAGACTAAGGACTGAGCTGGATCGTCTTAGCACAAATATGATAGTAGGTGATATTACAATCGAATGCATCAAACTATTGCCAGCTGTAAGATATTTTCCTATTCATGTATGGACATCAAATATCTTTGATCCTTACTTTATGAAAAAATTCACACACTTGTGCGACTTCAAGCAGATGCTTATAGAGCTCGGGACGCAGATGGAGCCAGCCTTCCCTGAATATCAGATATACGCGTACGTAGACGAAAGAACCAAAACTCACCTACCTAGAGTCCTAAGGATACAGCGGAGTAAGTTATCTTCACATACCTACGCTTTTCAAGTAGTAGCAAGTCTTATCAGCGAAAAAACTGTCGAACTAGTAACAAATACAAATTGGATAGAAGAAGATAATGGCGAATCAAAACTATATTTAACAGAATACGCCAGAGTGGAAGATCTACCTAAAATACTACATAAGTACGATTGCTTCTTCCTACACTGCTTGATTGGTGGAGGGATGAGCAAAAAGGATTTTGTTGCTCTAGTAAAAAAATTGATACGAGTTGAGAAAAGGATTATCATATTGGAACATAACGGAGAATCGCGCGACTTTAAGAGTAATCGAAATAACTATTTTTCTTTGGACGAAATTCAAAACGCCCTCGGTAAGGCTAAGGATTTTCAATATGTTAGAGGACAGCATCGACTAGACAGAAACATATTACTCGTGTATTGATAAAAAATATGAAAATTTGTCTTATAACATCAGAATACATTACGGAAAAAACAAGAGATGGCGGACTGGCCAGGTACACACACAACTTAGCAAAGACTTTAGTGAAATCAGACTACAATGTAACAATAATTACTCGTTCTGAGAGAAATTTCGATGAAACAAAGGGCAAACTCAGAGTTATAGGAGCGAAATGTAATCCTGTCTTAGTAAGAATCTTAAGCATCTTAACAGCCTATGCATTAACAGGAACTGTAGACTCACTCGTTACGGCAATTGCCATATATCGAGTATATAAAAAAATGACTAAAGAGAATGGAAAATTCGATGCTGTTCAAGCAGCTAGCTACCATTTTCCTGGCATTTTTATCAGAGATAGAAAATTTGTCAGGATGTCGAGCTATGAACCACTTTGGGCAGCATCAAACAATGAGGAGACAACGTTCGATAAGCGATTGTTATATAAAGTTGAAGACTTTGAGTTGAAAAACTGCTATAAAGTCTATGCTCCAAGTAAACTACTTGCAAGCTATGCACGTAAGAAGTTAAATCGCCAGGTTGACCAAATATATCCACCTTTGCCGGTTAACGATTGGAATCATACTGATAATAAAATATACAAGAAATACTTAATGGGTAAAAAGTATTTTCTGTTTTTTGGTTCACTGAGTAAGATTAAGGGGACAGAGTTACTGTTTAATTCAGTAAATGAAATTACTTCAAGAACCAATGCATATTTCGTTTTTGTCGGCAAAGGCACATATATTAGGTCTAGTAATCCGAAAGTAATACGATTTGAATCAATAAAACGTGAAGAACTACAACCAATAATTGAAAATGCTGAAGCAGTAGTATTACCTTCTATTGTAGACAATATACCTAATACCTGTGTAGAAGCTATGAACTCATCACAAATAGTGGTAGCTACATCAGGTTCAAGCATGGACGAGTTAATAGAGAATAATATTAGCGGGTATATCATCCATGACAGGAAAACGGATTCGTTAATTGATACTTTACTCAAAATAATGGACCTCTCACCGGATAAAAGACGTATAATGAAAGCTAACGCAAAGACTCGTATTCAGGAATTACTGGATCCTGATAAGACAAGGTCTAAATTAATTAAATACTTTAGTGTTTAAGGTATTATGAAAATACTAATTACAGGTGGCGCAGGATTTATCGGAAGCAATTTAATTGAGCTATTACTTCGTGATCGGAGCAATCAAATTACATGTATCGATAATTTTGATAAACTGTATGATCCAAAAATAAAAAGACGGAATATTTCCAGTTTCCGCAACGATCCTAACTATATTTTTAATGAAATTGATATACGCGATAAGAATTTGGAAAATAGACTGACCGGTGAGTATGATGCAATTGTACATTTAGCTGCAAAAGCAGGAGTAAGAAGCAGTATTCTCGATCCATTGGAATATGCAGATGTAAATATCAGCGGTACGATCAACATGCTTGAGTTTGCAGTGAAGAAAAAAATCAGGCGCTTTATCTTTGGTTCATCAAGTAGTGTATACGGAAATAATCCAAAACAGCCGTGGAAAGAATCCGACGAATTGATGCCGATAAGTCCTTATGCTGCATCAAAATGTGCAGCAGAGAAGTATGGGTACGTATACACACAGTTGCATAAGATACAGTTCATTGGTTTGAGATTTTTTACTGTCTATGGCGCTAGGCAGAGACCGGATTTAGCAATAAATAAGTTTTTTCAGGCTATAACTCACGGCCTTCCAATTGATTTATATGGTGATGGAACTTCAATAAGAGATTACACCCATGTTAGCGACATTGTTAATGCTATATCCCAGAGCTTAACCGCAGAGTTACCGACGTATACGATAATGAATGTTTCAAGCAGCAATCCTGTAAAACTCATTGATCTTGTAAAGGAAATTAATAATATAGTTGACAAAAAGGCAGATATTCGATATTTACCTGACCAACCTGGAGATGTGGATAGTACGTTCGGCGATATCAGTCTTGCACGAAAATATCTTGGCTACAATCCGTCTGTGTCACTAAGCGATGGACTTAGGGCGTATTTTACATATCTTAAGACGATATGAATCATAGACAATTGGTTACTATTATCATCCCTACATTCAACATGGGATGGTGTATTGCCAGAGCTATTAATAGTTGTCTTAAACAGACGATAAATTCTACTGAAATCATCATTGTCGACGATGCCAGTACGGACAATACAGCTACAGTCGTCAAAAAGCTTGCGTCCAAACATCCAAATATTCGATACATCAGGCAAGAGCAGAATACGGGAGCTGCACAGGCGATGATGATAGGGGTGAAAGCCGCCAAATCAACCTGGATAGCCTTCTTAGACGCTGATGACGAGTTAACGCCCAATTCACTAGCATCGCGACTTGATGTAATTCAAAATCACGCTTATCCCAATAAACTGGGCTTTGTCTACGGCAATGTCTACGTGGAAGTGGATGGGGTACTAAAACTCATTAAGAACAAACTCATATCAGGATATCAATATCCCTACTTAATCAAAGAGCTTTCCTTGTGTCAGCAAATTGTTGTGTTGGTGAGAAAGCAATATTTATTGGATTCAGGCTACCCAACGGTATATCTTCCCTCATCAACTGACGACGACATGATTTTAACCCTCGCAAAAAAGTATGAAATCGCCTACACAACCGATCCTGTTGCCATAATTCACCTCCATGACAGTACTAGTCGGATGACCAATAACTTAGATCGAGTAGCCGATGGTACAGCTGGTCTAATATCCAAGTACAAGCAAGACATCATTCATTATCATGGATACGCAAGGCTCTTGTTGTGGTATCTGCGGTTATTCAGAAGACGCCTAGAAGCCGAAATTGGCCGTGGACATAATATTATTATCACATCCTTCCTCAAGGTCGTCTATCAGGTACTGCAGTTTGTTGTCCGTCAAACATTTGATATTCATTGGCTGTAAAGTATGGGTATACTATTTTCTCTCAAGTCAGTCATCAAACATAATCCGGTCCTCATGGATCTTATCAATATCCTGGCAGTAGCTCGATATGTCAAAATATTTTCCGTTCCTGATTTTGTCATCACCAAAACCGGCTTAAGCAGATATCGTCTTCATTTTACCGACATATTTGGTTATGCCCCCAAAGGATATCAACCGGAATTTAGGTACGATCCAACCAATCTGACTTGGGAAGTAAAAATCGGCAAAATAGTATTGCTTTCATCCACCAATCCTGTTTTTCAGCTTATCAATGAACTAAGAGGTTACCTCCTCCTCAATAATCTTAAATTGGGGGACATAGTGATCGATGCCGGTGCGAGTGATGGATTTATAACAAATTATCTCGCCAAAAAAGTTGGTAGTAAGGGTAAAGTTATTGCCCTCGAGCCGGATACTACACTCCAGTGGATAGAAAAATCCAAAAATATTGTCGTCATTCCTGCCTGTCTCGCCAAGCAGAGCGGACGGACAATTTTTTCGCTCGATACATTTGGCGCTTCTCATATTGATAGCAAAGGGGTCACAGTTACTGCCATCTCATTAAACCACCTCATTCAACCATACCCGAAAGCCAAAATTGCCTACATCAAATTAGACATCGAGGGGTCCGAAATCGACATTATTGACGATTTGCTGGCCTTTACAGCCAAGAATCCTCGCGTAGTGATAGCCATAGCCTCATACCACAAGGTCAATGGTGAAGAAACCTGGAAGACCATCGAAGCCAAAGCACGTGCACATTCGGAGGTGTTCGCTAAAACCGTCTACCCTTATCACGCTACCACCTACCTCCTCAATACGAAAAATAGGGTGCATATCCAAAGACTTAAGTCTTTACCTTCTTTTCAGGAGATTTATCCGCAGGTTTGGCCTTTTGGTGAAAATTAAGCAGGTAACGCTATACTATCCAAGATGTCCAGACATACTCTCTCCCGCCAGGTTAAACATAGTATAATTTAATCATGAATAACCACGTCTTAAGATCAGTAATAGTAGTGTGGTATGAAGAATCTAACGTCAGTTTAGAAGAAAGAATCCCTCTCATATGGATCGCCAAGCGAAATAAGACTCTTGGTTCTGCCAATCCCATAACCCTTATATTTTTGGAAGGGATGAACAAACTAGCTCCTGCCTATGTCCAAGAACTGAAAAAGGTCGGTTACGATCTTATCGATGCCGAGGGTCAATACCTAAAGATAGCAAATCGTTTTCAAGCCTTAGATAGGTTCGGGTCATACGAAAAATACTGTTTTTTGCGTTGGTTGGTTCTCAAGAGACTTTTCCCGGTCACCCCAATCATCCATTACGATGGAGATATAGTCTGGAACGTCAAACCAGAATATCTCGCCAAGCTTGTTGCTGGTAAAACATTCGTCTTTGACGGAGGACCGTCGTTTACGGCTATTTCGGACAAGAAATGGCTTGAAGTTTACGAGCGCGAACTAAATAAACTCGTTAGGGATCCTGAGTTATATGCACTGGATTGGCAGGGAACCCAATATCGTAAACGTATCGGCAGTGATCAAGATCTTCTTGATTATCTATTGCAAAAAAAACTTATTCCCCAGGACAAGCTACCCAAGTCACCCTATCGTTTTAACGAAAATCCGCTCACTCTAATAAATCAAACTCCACCCAAGCTTGCCTTTTGGCATATGCAAACCGATTTTGTTCATTATCTAAACCTCAAATACATGTTAGCGCCATACGGGCTATCGCGGTGGGCGCCCAATCCACTGAGGACTCCAAAGATAGTCTTGCGGGCAATCTATGTCTTGGGGAGGATGGCGGGGAGGGGATATCAATCACGTAGACAAATATACCATTATTTCTTTGGCTAATATGAAAAAAATACTCGCAATCACGATCATTACTCCTTCATATAACCACGCCGAATTCATTCGTCAGACAATCGACAGTGTGCTGAGTCAAAATTATCCCAAACTGCAGTATTTGGTCATCGATGGCGGGTCAACCGATGACACCGTCAAAATTCTCAAAAACTATGGAGACAAGATCGAATGGGTCTCAGAAAAAGATCACGGGCAGGCCGAAGCGATCAACAAAGGTTTGCTCAAAGCCAAAGGGGATATTGTCGCCTGGCTCAACAGTGACGACTTTTATGAGCCGGGGACACTCCAAAAAGTGGCCGATTATTTTACTGCTCATCCAGAAATAGACTTTATCTACGGTGACATGAATTTTGTGGATCGAAACGGGAATAATCCGCGAGCATGCGACTACTTAAGCGATTTTTCTTTACCTAGATTACTCAAATACTGCTATATCTGCCAGCCCTCGGTCTTTTTCCGCAGATCTGTGATTGATAGGGTCGGTCTGTTAAACACAAAGTATACCTACGCGTTTGATTATGATTACTGGTTGGCCATCGGCCGACTCATGCCCAACAAGATCGCCCGTGTTCATCTGGGTGTGCTGGCCAATTTGCGGACTTATGTGGCACGCAAAACTGAAGTAGGATTAATCCCCATGCGCAAAGAGGTCATCAGCATCATGCTGGCCCGTGGTTACTGGTACGCTCCTGCCATCCTCGAATCTATCTGGCTAATGATGCGTCAGTTCCTGATAAAGTCTCACTAATTGGGGCTTAATTTGTGCATCCGAATATCGCGTCGCTATTTGTCTCAGTACCTTGGCGGACGGTGGATTTTTGAGTATCTCCTTTGTCTTCTTGGTCAAACCATCAATGTCTCCCGTCTTGACCATCCACTGCGGGTAGTCTGCCAGGATCGATTGACTCCCTAAGTTATTGTAGGCCAAGACCGGCGTGCCACACGCCATAGCCTCCACTTGCACAATCCCAAAGCTCTCAGCGTAGCTAGGGAATAGTAACAAATCGGCCTGTTTATACCAGTAGGGGAGCTTGGTATGTTGTACCGGTCCTACCATAGTCACGTTTGCCCCTAGGCCTGCCTTCTCAATTCTCTCCTCTAGTCTATTTTGGAGCGGCCCCGTCCCAATAATGTCCAAGTGGAGGGAGGGGTGAGTTTTCTTCAGCCTTGATAATAACTCAAGCGCGTCAAAGTAGCCTTTTTCTTCGATCAAATTGGCCACCATCAGCAGTTTGGGTGAGGCAGATTTTCGCTGAGGGCCAAGTGCAAACAAGTTGGTATCGACAGAGGGAGGTATTATTCGGATTTTGGCGGTGAGGTTAGGATCAAGTTGGCTCACGAGAGTCGCCATGTGGGGAGTGGGGACCTGGATCAAATCAAACCGTCGCAGAGTAGCTCTGGCTAAGTTAGGGTGGAGCTCTGCCCACTCGTACAGATCTCCCCCTGGCATGGAGATGATTTTAGGTGCATCAATCGGTAGCGAATCTATGGTTGTCAGCCCCGTGGGGGACAAAAAATGCACATGCACCACATCAGGTTCAAATCCGATCTGAGGCAGTGTTTGGCTGATTTTCCGAGATATCCTCTGGTAGTTACTCTCGCGCCAAAGAGGGAGGGGAAGGGTAAAATAAGTCGGGTAATATACGCTTATATTTCCCACTCGGTAGTTACTAAATCCTGACAACTTCGAGAGTCCAGACAGTGATGGTATCCTGGTCATCCAGGATGGGAAATATGGCTGAGGCGAAATAACTGCAATCTCGTCAAACTGGTCCCTTACTGCCGCCGTCATGTCGTAGACAAACTGGCAGTGATAGCGTTCAGACTGAATATGGGGGAAGCCATTGGAGATAACCAATAATTTATTTTTCTTCACCCATAGCCTTTCGAATCGTATGCGACCCATCCTGATTTTTATCAATTATATACTTAGCAGGTACCTGGGGTTGCGGAGATCTCGTGGGCATTTGGAGCCGCTCTCGGTTAGTAATAAAAAAAGTGATTCGATTGTCGGCAAACGTAAACTTAATCGGTGCCTCCGCTGGCAACTGCTCATTAATTTCCTGAACAAGTTGAAAAGTATCTCTATTCTGCGGATCTACTTCCCCCAGAATCATTTTGGTTGGCAGTGTCGCAAACATATTGCCCAGAGTCTGTTCGATCCCAAAATTGGTATTGAGGAGGACTATGGTGGGTACGATCAGAAGACCGAGTGCCAGTAGTTTGGCATAATGTTTTTGCCAATATTTCGCACTTATGCACAGGATCAATCCGGCAATACCCACGGCTATCATCAGGCTATTTAGTAGGTCTAAATAGTATCCAGCCTCCCTCGTCAAAGCCAAGAGGTTGCGTAGCAGCTGCCACAACTCTGTTACCAGCACGTTGCGTAATCGAGGGAGCAGTAATAATCCAAAAACACCTAAGATGTAAATCGACCATTTGGGTATTTTCTGAATCAAGTACCTAGTAGTTTCAATCCTCCCTGCAATCATCACTGCGAGTATCGGGACAAGCATCAAGCTGTATTTCGGGCTAATCGACAGTACGTATGCATAGGGGTGGGGATTCAGCGACAGCGGATCTATGATGATCATAAAGTAAAGACCAACATACAACAGTAGTAATTTCTCTATTTGACTCCAAGATTCTCTTCGATACCACGATGTCAGCACGAGAGTCACCCAAATAATAAAGATCAATCCAAAATATTGCGGTTGCGTAAATGCTTGGAGTTTACCCCTCAGTAATACATCTCCATCCTTGAGTCCATAGTTTTGCAGTTCTATCTGTTTTAGTTTTGTGGCATCGACAGTCTCTGTCTTTTGTGAGAGAGGGTTAGGGTCAAAGACAAATTCGACAATTCCTGTCCACGGCTCCAGTCCGCCAAACAACAGTGTCAGTACTGCGAGAGCCGAAGCCGCCCACAACCGCACTTTAATGGGATAGCGCATCCACACTAGAAATACGGCCCCCAGTATCATCACGATAATCGTCCCGCTAAAATTGATCAAACAGCCGAGTCCCAAGGTTATCCCTAGGAGCACTAGGTATTTCCAGTTAACAGACTTTGTCTTTCCCAGCTCATACACACTGTACAGGCAAAGTAGTGTGGTCGTCATGAGTACAATTTCTTTCCCACCCAAAATAGTAAAGCGGAGGACATAAAAACTGGATAACAGTAGAACGGCTGGCCAGATATAATTCTTCCCCTTCAGTCCAAGCAGTTGGCCACCGCACAGGACAGTTGCTAGTAGTATCATCAAATAATAAAAATAAACAAACTGAGTCAGGATTATTACTTGAGGGGTAGGAGGGGAAATCAAAAAAAATAAGCTATACAGCATTGGTATTCCCGGTCGGATCGCCGGGTTCATAATATAGAATGTCGAGTCCTTTGCAAAGGGAATAGGGTCATTGAGTCTCCAGAGTGCGCGGTCTTGGCTATACACATAACCCTGCTCAATATACTCGTACACATCTCCCCAGGTTGGAGGGTATGCGACCATTCGCACGAGCACAAACAGCACCACAAAACCCACAAACAGCTCTCCCATACTCATCCATCTTTTAGGTAATACAATTTTCTTGAAGCGTATTTCTCTCCTCGCCCAGAATGCGAGCAATATAAAGACTGCGTACAGCAGTAGCGGATAAATCCAAGGCTGTTGACCTGGTATTACTGCCAAGAACATATACTGCAGTAAGGCAATAAGCAATGGACCCGAGGCTAAACCGACGAGGGTAACGTGTGGAGAACTCGACTTCCCCCAAAGTCTTTGTAAAGCTATCACTGTACAGACCGGGGCAACTAGGTATATCAACAATGCGATAAGTATGGCCCACATAGTCTGTATTATGGCGCGAATGATCTGGTGTTACAATAGAACAATCAGTAGGGTGGTAGGAGTTAGGATGAAATTTTTAATTGTCGATCATTATTATCCACAATTTCTCTCCCGCTATTATGCCACTCATCGTCAGGTCTCCCGCTTACCATACGATGTGCAACAACGCACACTCATGTCAGAGTCATTTGGTACCGCAGATTTTTACTCTCATGCCTTGATTAGCCTTGGTCAAGATGCTCGGGATATCGTCGTAAACGACGATGTTTTACAGGAGCGATGGGCGTTTGAACACCACCTCAAACCTTCACCACTTTGGGTTAGGTTTTACGACATCATCAGGTCGCGTTTTCCCTTCGTGATTGCCCGTTTTGCCTCACTACGCCAGCTTGAAATTCTTCGCGCCCAAATTGAGTCATATAACCCCGACATTCTCTATATCCACAATTTGAGTTATCTCCCAACATATTTTTTACGCCAGATGAAAAAGAAGGGTATTTTGATTGTGGGGCAGATTGCGGCTCCAATCCCACCCCTCCATAGATTTCAAGGATTTGATCTCATCATCACCTCGCTCCCTCATTTTGTGGACAAATTCAAAAAAATGGGGCTTAAAGCCGAGTATCTCCCGCTTTGCTTTGACCCGCGGGTACTCACCAAAACTCCTCCCAAGCGTATTTATCCGGTTACTTTTGTAGG
>DALYDJ010000002.1:1038-32903 GCA_031973275.1 Candidatus Woesebacteria bacterium | reverse complement strand
CATCCCAAGGAGGTTGATATGGTCAATCGTGATGAGTTCATACTAAATCCCAAAGACATGCCAAAAAAATTAGCTGACCTATTTACTGGATTTATACCGTCCGGTCGAAGGGGTGAGGCGATCATGAGGATTGCCACAGCATGGGATCAAATGACTGTTGAACAAAGAGCTGAGTTTTTCCCAAAGACATCTGTATCAAAAAAAATTTGGGTAAATCATGGCATCAGCTTGTAGTTGATAACGATGAGCAAGCTGTATATGAGCAGTCATTAGTGGATGTTTTCGGTGATCATAGGACCCCCTTCAACTAGGGTTAATTGCCAAAATAATTATTGCGTTATTGACTTTTGTCACGCTTCACTCGCCGTGTTTCACTCGGCAGAGTTCGGGGACGTTGCACTCTCACTCGGAGAATAGAGGATCACTTTACTCTCCTCATTTCGCCCTCGCCTAACTAGCGCATATCTGGTTCACTTCGTTGCACTCGTTCTCCCATATTGCTCGCGAGTTGCGAGTATAATCCATTTTAACTCGCGGCAACATCAGATACACGCGAGACGTTAGGCGATATAGCCGAATAATCCCGAAACTTGGTATCATGTAACTATGAGCAGACAACGTGCCACAGCTATTATCATCCAAGACAAGAAAATTCTCTTAGTCAGAGACGAACTCGCAAGTTTTTTCAGTATGCCCGGCGGAATGATAGAGACGGGAGAAGATCAACAATCCGCGCTCGCAAGAGAAGTTGAGGAAGAGATCGGTGTGCCCATAGTTAGCGCTAGCCCATACCTTTCATTTGACCTAATTAATCAAACATATAACGTACCCCAAACTGATCACGCTTATATGGTCACTATTTCCGAAACTCCAGTTTGTTCACATGAGATTTGCGAGCTGGGTTGGTACAGCAAAGACGATATATTATCCCAAAAGATAAAGGTTCCGCCTGTCTTTCTTACCAAGCTCGTACCCAAACTCATAAACGAGAATTTCTTGTAGGCTGTTTCGACTTACATCTTCGCTTCGCTCGACCCCACTGCGTCCTCATTTCGTGCGGTAGTAAAAAGATCTGATCGTACCGCTCCATTCAGGTCATCTAATTACTGTATATCTGACTGGCCGGATCTAGCTCACTCACAAATTACTCTGACCTACCGTGATATGATCTATCCATGTTTAACCTTGCCTATCTCCGCAGTTTCCGCTTTTACGACTTTGCGACCTTTGATCTCACTGTTTCATTCCTCGGAGTACTCATTTTAGCTCCTTTGCTGACCAGATTTTTTCATTTATTTAAGCTCGACATCCCGACCTCCAGTTGGTTATACTTCACGCTCCCGATCGGGGTGATCATGCATATTGTGATCGGCCAACAGACTCTGATGGTTAAATATCTACTCGATCCAACCGGCCACTACTGGTTAAAGTTGATTTTAATAGTCTTAACAATACTTGGGATCCGGGGGATCACTCTCATCAAATAATATGCACCAGTTAGCGTGGGACGAGATCGAAAAACTGTACCAACTACCTGGTATCGATGTGGCTACTATTGCTCAGTTCAAAAATCTTTATCACCTGCAATCTAGTCATACCAAGGCCGAGGGCAATCCCCATCACTACTGCTCATTCTTCTTGCCATATGACCAAGCAGAGGGAAAGATCTATTTAGGTCACCACAAGAAGGCCGATGACTGGATCCCACCTGGTGGCCACATCGAACTGGGTGAAACTCCTAGTCAAGCTGCACTTAGAGAAATGATGGAAGAACTCAAAACCACCATCACCAAAGACATGCTCGAACCCTTTAACCTCTCGGTCAAACCTATTAACCGGCCGGAAGTCGGATGTGTGGCTCACTACGATATCTGGCACCTGGTCCACATTCCAGTCCAGGACTTTGACTATCTCAAATCCGAGTACCACGACGCCCGCTGGTTTACCATCGCAGATGGTGCCCGGATGATCACCAAAAATCCTGACTTTGCGGCAATTATCAAAAGAAATTTAGTGGACTAAGAAGGTTACTAAATATTTGTGGGAACAGGCACCAAATTCAGAGGACGATGAATAGTAACTGTGTCTTGTCTTACTCTTTCTGGCATATGGGAACCTTTTACCCAAATGTCGAACGAATATCTATCATAATCTGGTTGACCACTAACAGTTGTTGTATATGAATTTTCTTCACGACATGTGAAGATTTTTTGGCTTTGTTCTTGATAATCTCCACCATATTTTCTCGTCCACTCAAGATTTTCTATATAAACAAGTCTAGACTTCGATAACAATCTGCGTAATGGTGGATAAATGCCATATTTCTCTAACTCATTGTTATTGAGACAATAAATAATCGGCTCTCCATAAGGGCCTTTTCTGTCTGGAGAAATATAATAATATGAGTCTTTTACTTTCCCTCGACTTAGTAAGTGTTCAACGACTACAGATCCTGGTGCAATCGGATCATTAATGCTAAATCCAGTTCCAGTGGCTTCATACTTCCTAACTAATCCAAACTCAGATTGTGACAAATCTTTTTCTCTAGAAACTAGTTTTGAGTACTTACCTCGAAATCGGATCAAAACTTCTCTTGCCTCCGCAATACCCTCGTCAGATAAGTGAATTAAAGCTTCAAACAACCGTGGGCGAGCATGTTTTGATTGAGTAAGAAGAAGAAATTCAGAGTTGTATCTAACCATAACTTATATGTTTTAAATAACACAATATAACTATATATATTATCTTAGAGAAAGACGCAAGTAGTATTGTTACTAAATTATCTACCAATATATTCTAATACTATCGTTTTTAGTATTACAATTTGAATTTAGGGATCCTTACTGTAAGTAGGCAATAAATATCGAAGCATCAGAGTTAGTGCGGGTATTGAATGTTTGTATCTTAGAGGGTATATTCATCTTATTAGAATATAGTTAAACCAAATAATGATCTAGGAGTAATATGACATCTATAAAAAATAGTTCAGAACTACTTCATTTAAGTCTAATTCTCGATGGTATTGAAAAATCAGACCTAGAGTCGCCGGTCGAACCTACTATTGATATAGACACACATCGAATACATAACATGTTAGGTGAATTAGTCGAGGGGAAGTGGTCAAATTTGTTAGACGTACTTAGGGAACGTCAAAGTGGAATCATGGACAATAAAATTGCTTGGAAGGATATGCTCCTTTTAGGAGAATTTGATATCGACGGGGAAAGGACAGGACTTTATATTAACAGCACCATTCGTCTAAATGATCGCTCGCTCGCGCTCACGACTCCATCATCCGAAGCTGGAGTGTTTAGAAGCGTTCGCAACTATATACATTTAGGCAACACCTCTACCAAAGAATTGTCGCAAAAAGCTCCCACAGGACTTTTCGAGGGTTCAACGCACGCATTCTGCGCTGCAGAAGATCAAAGTCATATAGTAAGCGTGGCACAAACGGCTGACCGTAGTCCCAGATTTGTACCTATAAAGAATGGTGAAACGTTAGAGTTGATAATCCAAAGAAATCACATTACCTCCGATATGTTTAAAAATCAACTCCAAATTCAACTTGGACTTCTAAACGAAGTTCCAAAAACAAAGTAAAAATAAAAGCAAGTAAAAATTTGGCCACAATCTTGTGCTATCATATCTACAGTATGAACATAGCCTGTATCGGGACTGGATTTGTCGGGGTTGTCACAGCTGGAGTCCTAGCCAAGCTCGGTAACCAGGTCATCGGGCTCGATATCGATGAGCAAAAAGTGGCCTCACTCAAGCAGGGGATCGTCCCTTTTTACGAGCCTGGCTTGACCGATCTACTCCTAGAGACCCAACAATCTAATCACCTCAGTTTTACCAGTGATTACCAAACAGCCATCTCATCTGCAGACATTGTCATGATCATGGTGGGTACCCCGACATCCCCTAGTGGCGAAGCCGAACTCAAGTACGTCTATGCTTCTGCACAGTCCCTCGCACCCTACCTCAAAGAAAACGCCATTGTCATCATCAAAAGTACCGTCCCGCCAGGAACAAACGCCAAGGTTCGCGACCTGATCGCGGCCAAAACCAAAGTTGCGTTTGAGATGGCCTCGGTCCCCGAGTTCCTCAAAGAGGGGACCGCGGTTGAAGACACCCTCCACCCAGATCGCATCGTCCTCGGAGTCGAGTCGCAGAAAGCTCGCGATCTCCTAGTCGCGCTCCATGCCCCTCTGACGAGCAACATTGTTGTCATGAAACCCGAG
This sequence comes from Candidatus Woesebacteria bacterium, assembly GCA_031973275.1. Lineage (GTDB taxonomy): Bacteria > Patescibacteriota > Microgenomatia > UBA1400 > UBA12108 > CAJAUT01. The sequence goes on along the minus strand of DALYDJ010000002.1, from coordinate 28,659 downwards.
AGTGCTCAGATGTGTAAATATGCCGCCAACAACTACTTGGCTACCAGGATTACATTTATCAACCAGATAGCCGATCTCTGTGAGCTAAACGGAGCAGATATCGAAGAGGTTATAAAGGGTATTGGTGAAGACAAGCGAATCGGCAAACACTACTGGTATCCTGGTCTTGGGTATGGAGGGTCTTGTTTCCCCAAAGACGTCAAAGAAATTGCCTCGTACGCCAAATCTGTCGGTCAAACAGAAAGTCTATTTATCAAAATCGACGATCTCAACGAAAAGCGCATCCCCAAGCTCATGGCGCACTACGACCAACTCGTAGGTGGGTTTGCCGGCAAGACCGTTGCCATTCTCGGTCTCTCGTTCAAGAAAAATACCAATGACACACGTGTTGCCCCATCCCTCGCAGTCATCCCTTGGTTGGTTCAAAAAGGCGCTAAAATCAGAGCCACCGATCCCAAAGCGATTGACGAAGCCAAATCTCTTCTACCTAGTGAAGTTGAGTATTGCCCCGATCCATACACGACAGTAAAAGGCGCGCACGTTGTGATCCTCCTGGTTGAGTGGGATGAGTATACGAGTCTAGATTTGTCCAAACTGAGCACTCTCATGCTCGAACCAAAATATTTCCTCGATACTCGCAACCAGTATAATTCGACTACTGCAAATACTGCCGGACTCAAATATAAAGGCATAGGGAGATAAGGATTTAACAAATATGTCACATAAAATTTTAATAACTGGTGCTGGTGGGTTTGTCGGCACCTATCTGATCAAAGAACTCCTGCTGGATCCTGAGTGCGAGATTTTTGGCTCGGTATTCAAATCTACTAGCGACATCTCTACTCTCCTGAGCGCTGACCATATCATCGAAGGAGACTTGAGTGATTCAAACTTCACGTCCGAGCTGATCCAGAAAACTCAGCCTGAGGTCGTCTATCACTTAGCAGCCCTCTCAGTCGTGGGTTCCAGTGTCGACAAGGCCGTTTCAGTGATGAATACCAATACCACTATTTCGTACAATCTCCTCGAAGCAGTCAAAGCTCATGCTCCTACCGCCAAATTTATTGCCATCTGCTCGGCCAACGAGTACGGTGCAGTCACAGACACGACTAACTCTATCAACGAAGCCACCCCCCTGCGTCCACTCAATCCCTACGCCGTCTCAAAAGTGACTCAAGAAATGCTCGCCACTATGTATCACTTGGCTTACGGTCTCAACGTGATTATTTTGCGACCGTTCAATCATACTGGTATTGGCCAAACCACCGAATTTGTCATCCCCAAACTAGCCGAGCAATTTGCCAAAATCGAAAAAGGTCTCTTGCCACCAATTATCGAAGTCGGCAACTTAAATACCGTGCGAGATTTTACCGATGTCCGCGACATGGTCCATGGCTACGTCTTGGCCGCCCAAAAAGGAGTGCCGGGCGAGATCTACAACTTGGGGAGTAGTCGGGGTTATACCATCCAGCAAATCATCGAGATCTTTACCTCGCTCACGCCAGCTAAAGTCGAGATTATGGTCAAAGACGACCTGGTTCGCACCGCCGACGTCCCTGTCTTGATTGCAGATATCTCCAAATTCCAGTCCCTCACTGGTTGGCAACCTTCTATAGAGCTAAATACTACAATTTCGGATATACTTAATTATTATAGGGGATAAATTATGACTAAAAAAGCTTTGATTACTGGCGTCACCGGACAAGATGGTTCTTATCTCGCCGAGTACTTACTAGAAAAAGGTTACAAAGTATACGGCATGAATCGGCGTACCAGTACCCCCAATTATTCGAGGATCAGAGACATCGTCGATCAAATCGAGTTGGTCTCGGGAGATCTCCTCGACCAGCACTCGCTAACTCAAGTTATCAAAGATATCCAGCCCGACGAGATCTACAACTTGGCGGCGCAGAGTTTTGTCAAAGCCAGCTGGGAACAGCCTATGTTTACCGGCGAGTCAACTGGGCTAGGCGTGGCGCGCATGCTCGAAGCGGTCCGCTTTGCTTGTCCCGGAACCAAGTTTTACCAAGCTAGTTCCAGCGAAATGTTTGGCAAAGTCCAAGAGATCCCCCAGGTAGAGAGTACCCCGTTTTGGCCTCGTTCACCCTACGGTGTCGCCAAAGTCTATGGTCATTGGATCACAGTCAATTATCGCGAGTCCTACAATCTCTTTGCTGTCTCAGGGATTTTGTTTAATCACGAGTCTCCCAGACGCGGACTAGAGTTTGTCACCCGCAAAATCACCAATACCGTCGCCAAAATCAAGCATGGCAAAGCCGACAAAATCTATCTAGGCAATCCCGACGCCAAGCGCGACTGGGGCTATGCCAAAGACTATGTCGAGATGATGCATCTCATGCTCGAACAGCCTACCCCCGAAGATTTTGTCATCGCCACTGGCGAGACACACTCTGTCCGCGAGTTTGTGGAAAAAGCCTTTGCCGCCGCGGGTATTGCCAACTGGGAGGACAAAGTAGTTTGGGATGATCCTCGCTACACTAGGCCAGCAGAAGTCGAACACTTGATTGGCAACCCCGAGAAAGCCAAAAAAATTCTCGGCTGGAAACCAAAAACTAGCTTTGATGAGCTGGTCCAGATCATGGTCGAGTCCGATCTCGAACTAGAAAAGATATGAGTCGCATTTTAATAACTGGCGGAGCAGGCTTTATTGGCACTCACTTGTGTGAGCGATTTTTGGGTGACGGACACGAAGTCATCTGTGTCGACAACCTCCTCTCAGGGTCTAGAAACAACCTCTCCCACCTAGAATCCAATCCCTCATTTACTTTTATTGAGCACGATGTCTGTGAGCCGCTCGCATCTAAAATCTCTCATCTAGAATCTATAGATGCGATTCTGCACTTTGCTTGTCCCGCCTCGCCAAACCCAGATTCCCCAGTTTCATATATGGCGCATCCCATCGAAACCTTGATGGTATCTAGTGTAGGATCCAAAAATATGCTGGATTTGGCGATCAAATACAATTGCCAAATAATTTTTGCCTCGACCAGTGAGGTTTACGGTGATCCCTTGGTCCACCCCCAACCAGAGAGTTATTGGGGCAACGTCAACCCCAATGGAAAGCGCAGTTGTTATGACGAAGGCAAGCGGTTTATGGAAGCTTTGGCTTTTGCCTCTTACCGCCAGCAAAATACCAAAATCAAACTCATCCGGATCTTCAATACCTACGGTCCACACATGCGTCTCGACGATGGCAGATTTACCATCAACTTAGTTAATGCCTACCTCAAGCATGAACCATTCAAATTGTTTGGCGACGGCAGTGCCACCCGCTCGTTCTGTTACATTGATGATTTAGTAGAGGGGATTATGCGCATTTATCAGAGCGACCAATCTGTGGGCGAGGTCATCAACCTCGGCAACCCCCAAGAGTATACCCTCAAGCAAGCAATCGAGATTTTTGAATCCATCACTGGCCAAAGTTTTAGTTTGACTCAAGCAGGTGAGCAACCAGACGATCCCAAAATGCGTCAACCAGATATCACTAAAGCGAAAACTCTCCTCGGCTGGGAACCCAAAATAGACTTTAAAACCGGTATGACTAGAACTCTCAATTATTACCAGCCACAGTTGTAAATTAAAAATTATGCAACGCATAGTCATCGTCATCCCGACCTACAACGAAGCCGGTAACGTAGTCCCTCTCACCCGTGCCCTAGAAAAAATCGCTTCCCGGGTGAAGTTATCAGAGATCCATTTACTATTTGTGGACGACAACTCGCCCGACGGCACTCGTAAAGTCATTGAAAAACTCTGCCAAACCAAACGTTTTATTCATCTCCTCAACAACAAGCGTAAAGGTGGCTTGGGGCATGCCTACAAAAAAGGATTTTTATACGCTATTGCCAAACTGCAGGCCGATTATCTTTTCCAGTTTGATGCCGATCTCCAGCACGACGAAAATATTATCCCTCCCATGATTAAGGCGCTAGACGAAGGCGCCGATTTGGTCCTAGGGTCACGCTATATGCTGGGTGGAGCTATCCCCAAAAACTGGCCTCCTCATCGCAAATTCTTGAGTATTGTGGGCAATTTGTTCATCCGCTTAGTGATGGGCAACTTTAGAGTCAGGGACTGGACTACCGGTTATCGCGGGATCAAAGCTAGTGTGGTGAGCAATATCCTCCCGCTCTTGGGCAACTCTGCCTTCAACGGTTACACTTATCAAATTGGGTTTTTGGTGAAAAGTTTACAAAAAGGGTATACAGTAGCAGAAGTACCATTTCACTTTCGCGACCGAACCGAGGGTAGCTCAAAACTTGGCCCAGAATACATATTTAATACAATGAGGTATATCATGAAAGCTAGACTCAGTGAAATTGTAAATAACCGCATCTTCAAATTTGTTATCACTGGCGGCACTGGCACCCTGGTTCAAATCACGGCTCTTTATTTCTATCGCATGGGACTAGGATATCAGCTAGCCAACTTCCTCTCGATCGAAACTGCAATTGTCTCCAATTTCACCCTGAGCAATTTGTGGACCTTTGCCGATCGCAAACTAAAAGCCGTGCAGATTCCTGGTAAATTTGTTCAGTTCAACCTAGCCTCTGCAGGTTCCATCTTGATACAACTCGCCATTGCCTTTATGGGTGAAAAGTTCATTGGTCTCCATTTCTTGTTTACTGTTCCTTTCGTGAGCATTAATGTTGATACAGGCATGATCTTCTCGATTGTTGGGATTTTAATCGGCATGTTCTGGAACTTCTTTGCCTACTCTCATTTTGTTTGGAAAAAGAAATAGCTATTTCACTATATATAGTGCAGCGTCATTGTTTTGTTTGATGAGGTCTAGTTTCTTCTCGCACAGCTCCCACGGTTCTATTTGTGTTTGGTCACCAGCCAAATAGACGTAGTGTACTTGGTTGAGTATTTTGCAGTCTCGACTCTTCACACTTTGCTCTCTCTCTTTGTAGTCAATCCCAACCAACCTAGATTGGACTGTATCATTAAAAAAGGTTTCTTTACCGGTATAGGCAGATACGTACGCACTTTCGTAGCGCAAATACAGCGGGCTAGGAGATTGTGACTCGCCAATCTCTGATCGCTCTAATGGTAAAGCCAATACGACACCATCTGGCTGTTTTTTCAAAGTCGACAATATTTCTTTTTCTTGATCACTTACATAACTACCAGGTGGGTATTGCGCAAATACACTCCACGTATCAATTGTATTAGGAAGACAAGATATCACAATTAATCCGCCCATGATTACTCCCACCCATCTCGATTTACTACTCCACTCACTCAGTTGTTTTGCAGCAAGGACAGCGATCAAAAAGAATCCATAATACAAAAATTGCACTGTATTCCACCACTCACCGCGTTGGACCAGTAGTACATTGGCCCCCAGTGCGACAACTACACTTATCATAATACTCCACTCATATCGATCCCATTTTTTCCATCCAAAAAGAGCAATTAATCTCGTGGCAAAGTTAAATACAACAAAAATAGCTAGTGCAATGCCACCCGCAATGCTTTGTTTGATGAGCGAATCAGAGTACCTAGCTAGTGCTAGTTTGGGGGAGTAAAAGAGTAATTTCTCTTCGATGATGGGGTAGACCGTCGCCATAGGATTAAAAGACATGATGGCCCCTTGTCCTACTTTGGGTTGGTAAAACAGTACAACCGCTAACAATATAGCAACAAAAGCATAAACAATTCTTTTCCAGTTTTTAAATAAGAGGGAGTGGACGACAATCAACGCAAGTAGTACTGCACCGCCATAAAATTTTAGTCCCATGGCGATAAATAGGAGTAGAGCAATCACCAAGTTGTCGTACGAATTTTTCTTGACCTTCCCCAAAATAAGCAGAATGTAGCCTAGGATCGGCAGGGTATAAGCAAACTGTAGATTAATTAACATCATCGGGGGTTGCATGGCTATATACGAACTACTTCCTCCTAGAGTATCAAAATGCCACAGGGTAAATACGTAACTAAACGAGTTGCTAAAGAATAGCCAGAACAATAACCATTGAAAATATTGCTCATCACCCGGCTTGTATTGGTTGGCAAACTTTCTCCAGACCCAAATCATTAGGACAAACCAGATAGTGGGGAGTAGTTTAAAGTACGAAAATTGAGCTGGAATACCAATTCTGCTGAGCAGGGATAGTGGATAATCTATCAACCAGTTATATCCTGTGAGTTTCTCTCCAGCAAACGTAGGCATCTGCAAAGATCCTTTCTCAAAAGCAGTCTCAGCCAGTGCCATGTGCCAAATACCATCATGCTCGTGTACACCCCAGTAGTAGTCACCACAGCGGTTGCCACTGCAGTATCTACTACCACTGGGCCACATGACTAGCATTTGTGCTATAAAAGCTGCCGCAATAATAACTCTGGTCAACCACTTCATAGATACTTAGTCCAATCCATCACCACCTGATAGTTGGCGAGGACAAATTGCCACGAGTACAAGAATACTGGGATAAGTAGAACACCTCCTATCCACTTGCCTAGTTTAGTCGGTATTATTTCACTCCATCCCGCAATCATAATAGGAGCAAGCGGCAAGCTGTAGCGAGCAATATCTCGGTGAGCCACAGACAGGGTAAAGACAGCGTAAATAACTGCAAATAGGGAGATGGCACCCCATCCCTTTCGTTTGATATATAAGTAGATTCCGCCCACCATAAACATGGTCAGATAAATTATATCTTCGGTCCAAATATCTCCTACCCATGGCATGTTGGAGGCAAATACAGCAAATGGGTAATATAAGTTAATGTTCCCACCAACCTGGAAGTAAGCCCAAAAACTACCAAAGGTTATCCCGTAATATATCCATAATCCAATTAAAGATAGTGGAATGAGCAAGTACGGGTACAACAATTTTATTTTCTTAGTAAGAGTTGTGTCTAGCAGTGCGTAGTGAACGCCGTACGCACCAAACAAGAGTATTCCAGGGCTCCTGGTAAGTACCGCTAAACTACCCATGAGTGCCGCCATCCATTTTTTTTCTCGTTCGTGGAACAATAGTGAGCCTAGGACAAAAAAGATAAACAGCATTTCGTTGGATCCAACTCCTCTAATTGCTAGCATCCTACCTGGCAAAAACAAAGAAAATAGCGCGAGCCACATCGCCATTTTTGAGTCCTTGGTATACCAGTCAAAAAACCAAAACAAGCCTAAAGCAAGCAAGATATTGCTTGTAAGGATCGCAAAAAGTACTGCATTTGGTCCGCTCATAACAGTGTCAAATGCCTTTATAAGTATGGGTAACCCTGGATAGTGTGCAGAAAAATATAGGGGCCTTCTGCCCGACAAAACATCCTGGTAATTTTGCTCAATGAGCATCGGATCGTAGTTAGTTTTAGCTACGATCAAAAAGTTGAGACCATCAAAATTAGTTACTATCCGCTCCATGCCAGCACCCTCAAACGCTACGCCCAACAGATTGGATATTTTTAGTTTGAAGGGAGCCCAGAATAAAAGTAGTGATACAACTGCAACAAGGACGACTATCCCTAGATGTTTATTTCTCATAACATCTATTATACTCATAATTATATGCGTGAAGTGATTGCAGAACTAAAAACAAACAAGCTCCTACGTTTCCAGTCCCTTATCTTCTTCCTCTTGTCACTATCCTTCATCGTTACCAATGGTCTGCGCAGTTGCTGGTGGGGGGAATGTGGGCTCTATGTCGGCCAGTGGCACATGCACGACGCCTTTTGGCATATTAGCCTAGTCCAATCTGCCTTTAACTCATTTCCTTTCTCGCACCCGTTTTTTGCTGGCGAAAACGTCTTTGGCTACAACTATTTTATCGACCTAATCCTTTTTGCACTCACCAAAATAGGCTTAGAACCATTTTTTGCTTTCTTTAGGTTTTTGCCCGTGGTGATCTCGTTTCTCTATATACTCATGGCTATCAAATTTTCTAAACTATATTTCAAAACCTCGACTCAAATCAATTCTGTCATCTTCTTCTTGTTCTTTGGTAGCTCGCTCTCTTATCTAGCGACGCTCTATGCGGGCAATACCTTTTTCTATTCCAGCATGCGCGGATTCCCAGTAGTTACCTCGATCCAGCCTGGTATGATGTTTTTAAACCTTCAATTTGCCCTCTCTCTTGCTTTAATTCTGGCTACCTTAATCCTCTTTAAGACTTCGACTAAATACCTCTCTCTACTATGGCTGACTATCCTGATGTTTTCTATTTCTGGACTCAAGTTTTATGGTGGTATTGTTTTGTCCATGATTCTGGGTGGAATGATTTTAATTCGCATTTTGAAGAAAGATCATGTTTCATTACGCCTCGCTCAAATTGTGGCTATCGTCGGTGGTGACTTGCTTGCTCGCTCGCTTTTTTACAGTCGCTCAGGTGGGGATGGATTTCCTTTCGCCTTTTGGCCCTTCGCCCTGCCACACGTCTTGCTTGACGATCCTCTCCTTTTTAACAATCATAGCTGGACGCTCGCTAGATATTTTCTCTATGAGAATGGTGGCTGGAGGTCACCCAGATTGATCGCTTTAGAGGCATATACAGTCTTCCTCCTAGCTATTATGAATTTCGGTACTCGTCTCATTGGTATACTCGCCTTGTTTATCGGCAAAATCAGGCAGACACTAGACTTAGATGATTTTGTCATTATCTCAACCATTATTTTTACTTTTGCCATGCCAGTTTTCTTCACCCAGGATGGGGGGTGGTTCAACACCATGCAGTTCCTTTACTATGGCATTTTCTTTGCTAGTATTTACGGCGGCAAAGTTCTCGGTCATCTCGCACTTAAAAAAAGTGTTTTTTCCAAGATTATTGTGGTTCTCATTATTATCTTGACTATCCCTAACTGTATCGAGCAGCTCCGTTATCTCACTGCCCCTCAAAATTTGATTCCCGACTCTGAGCTGTCAGCCTTAGCACAGCTTTCTACTCGCCCAGGCAAAGTCGTATATATTTCACGGCCCGAGCTGAAAAACGCCATCGTTCCTGCCTTGTCCGGTAAAACTGCGTATTACCTCGATGTTGATCAGCTCATGGTAACCCACCTAGATTACACATCTCGTCAACAGGAGATGTTCAATATAAAACCTTCAAATATCCTCTCTCTTCCTGTTGATTTTTTCTATCTCTATAAAACAGATGAAGGTAGTCCAGATTTAATCGCTAGCTTAGAGAGTTCTGATCTTGTGCATAAACTAGTAGAGACTGAACACTTAGTGATCTTCGAGAGATGATACAATTTTCACTATGACTTTACCCACTAGACTTAATAGTCTCTCTATCTTTTTTCCTGCCTTCAACGAAGAGGGTAATATTGCTACAACTATCATCGACGCCAGAAACGAAGCCAAAAAAGTCGCTCGCGATTACGAGATTATTGTAGTCAACGATGGTTCTACTGACCGCACAGTCGAAGTAGTTAAAGAGCTCCAGCGACTAGATCATAAAATAAGATTGACTTCTCACGCAAAAAATAAGGGGTATGGTGCAGCCGTAAAAACAGGATTAAAGACGGCTACGATGGACTGGATCTTTTTTACCGATTCAGATGGACAATTTCACTACGACGAGCTCGACAAATTTGTCGCGGCATCACAGAGTGCTGACCTTGTCATTGGCTACCGTCGCAAACGCATGGATCCATTTCACCGAGTCTTTGTAGCCCAAGTCCTACTTAAAATCTGGAACTTTTTCTTGTTTGGGCTCACGGTTCGCGATGTTGATTGTGCATACAAGCTATTTAAGCGAGAGGTTCGCGACTCTATAAAACTAGAAACAGAAAGTGCCATTACTGTGACCGAACTCTTGGTCAAAGCCAAGTCGCTTGGTTATCGAATTACTCAATTACCAGTCACTCATTATGCCCGTAAATTTGGCGAGCAAACGGGCGGGAATTGGCGTGTCATCGCCAAAGCCGCCAAAGAAAGTTTCAAGTTGAGGAGAAAAATACGCCATGTCTAGATTCAAGCTCGCCTTAATCCTCTTCATCATTGCTATCTCAGCATTTACTCATCTTTACCAGATCGATAAAACATATATTTTCCAAAACGACGAGGGGAGAGATGCTCTAATTGCATTCAAAATGATTGATTCAAGTCGACCGGTCCTCTTAGGACCAGAAACATCAGTGGGCAATATGTACCTTGGCCCTTTTTATTACTATCTTATGGTTCCCTCGCTGATTTTATCCAAGTTGGATCCGGTTGGTCCCGCCATCATGGTTGCAATCCTTGGTATCCTTACGACTTATTTGATATATCTCCTCGGCAAGAAAAGTTTTAATTATTCTGTTGGAGTTGTGGCAGCTCTTTTTTATGCCCTCTCACCCATCATGCTCCATCACTCAAGGAGTTCCTGGAACCCCAATGTCTTGCCTTTTTTTGTTGCTCTCCTCCTGCTCTTGCCTAACCTCAAGAAACCAATCTGGCAGGTTTGTTTTGGATTCCTGGTGGGGATTATTTTTCAGCTTCACTATGTCGCCCTTATCCTCCCAGGGTTCATTTTTCTTACTACTAGTTTTAGTTATCTAAAAGAGCATAAATTTAAACCATTCTTGAGCTTTTGCCTCGTAGCACTCATTGGATTCCTGATCTCGTCTTCACCATTTTGGTTATTTGAGTCTCGCCATGACTTCGTTAACAGTTCTGCCTTTTTAACCTATCTATCTAGCAAAACTGCAACCAGTACAATCTATCCATCCTTTTTGTCTCGCTTTTGGAGCAATCTTCGCCTTCTAGTGGACGGGGTCCTATATAGTTCTTCACTAACCCCCAAGATCCCCCAAGCCATGACACTAGCCGGTATTATCATCTTCTTTATCTCGCTAATTTTCTCAGCAACACGATATAGCGGGCTTATCTTTTTTTCGATTTTCGGCTTATCTTTTCTTAAAGAAAGCATCAACGTCCACTACTTGGCTTTTCTTTTCCCCTTAGTCGCTGTTTGGTTTGGTTCCTTATTCAAATCTGGCAGGTTGTTACTAATATCAGGAGTTGGTCTCGTATTCTATTTACTCATTCACTTTGCCCCATCTCACCTCTACGCCTTTAGTCGAACCGAAAATGCTCAGGTACGCAGGTCCAGAGAGAGTGCAGAGTATATCGTCAAACAAGCAGCTGGTCGGCCATATAATGTAGTGGGTGCCCAGGGTACATTTACCAGCACCATCTCATATTTCCTCTCAATCTCTGACAATCCCCCTCACAACGATCTCCAACCCCTGCTTTTTGATATCTGCACTGGTGGGCCATGCAAGCAAGATGAGGAAACTACTGTGCTACTATATCTCACCGGCCCGTCTCATCCCTCACTGGTAGATTACCTGGGCCATCCGGCTATTAACGAGTTCACAACTCCACGAAAAATCATCAAAAACGAATGGGTAACCTACGATATCTATGTAGCGACAATAGAACTGGAACCCTGATATACTATTGTCATGCAACCTCTAGTTACTATCCTCATTCCCAACTATAACGAAAGCGGCAACGTCGAACGTGGGGTGATCGACGAAATCCTGTCTCATCTCAAGAAACAAAAATATGCCTGGGAAATCCTCATTTCCGACGATGGTAGTACTGACAACAGCTTGGAGTTGCTTGAGAAATATGCCAAAGTAGAGCCTCGTATTCGTATTCTCAAAAATGAACACGCGGGCAAGCCCTATGCACTTAGGTCTGGTATTGCACAGGCTCAGGGCGAGTATGTGATTTTGACCGACATGGATCTCTCTACCCCCATCAAAGAATTAGACAAGCTCCTGCCATGGACAGAATCTGGTTTTAAAGTAGTTATCGGGAGCAGGGGAGTCAAAAGATCTGACTCTAGCTTCATCAGAAAACTAGCCTCGATCATCTTTTTGACTGTGCGACGACTGATCCTATTACCAGAGGTAAAAGACACTCAGTGTGGCTTCAAGCTCATAGAGACGAATCTAGCCAGGCAAATATTCGCTCGTATGCGAATTTTTGGTCGGGCCAACAACGCCGTGGGTTGGAAGGTCACTGCTTACGATGTAGAAGTGCTTCATTTAGCCAAAAAAATGGGAGAAAAGATCAAGGAGGTTAGAGTGGTCTGGAAAAACGAAGATGTCAGTAGCGGCAAGTCTCGCAACTTTATCAAAGAATCCATCGAGATGTTGTTTGAGATTATGCGAGTTCGCATCAACGACATGCTCGGCAAATACAATCTATGATCTTGTTGCTTCCTATCTCCTATCTCTTAACTACTATCTCCTTACTCATCTATAGTTACGGCTTCCTCGATTTCAATTTAACCCTCTCCAGTCATCCACTTTTTCTCGCACTTGTAGAGCCACTCCAGCACCTCGTTTACTTTGACCGCCCGCTCTCCATCAAAATTTATGCAGTCATCATGATTGTCATGTTTATTTGTTACCTGAGTCTGTTAATTAGCTACCGCATGGGCAAATTGACGATCTTCCCCTGGAAATTATTTTTATCCGTAATTGTTGTCTTAACCCTGGCTTATCCGATGCTCTCATATGACGTCTTCAACTATATGTTCCATGGCAAGATTCTGTGGTTTTACCACTTGAGTCCACATACTCATGCACCTCTCGAATTTAGTGGCGATCTTTGGCTCCGGTTTATGCGATGGGTTCACACTCCCTCTGCCTACGGGCCTGTTTTTACCGCTATCGAGTCACCATCATATTTGCTCGGACTAGGAAAATTTGTCCCCGTGTTATTCTTAATGAAGATCACGATGTCGGCCTTTTTTGTCTGGTGCATTTATCTAGTTGGCAAAATTGGGGAGGTTCTTGGGTTTACCAAACAACGAATTGTTCTCTCTCAATTACTCCTCTCACTCAATCCTTTCCTCCTCATGGATGTCATAGTCAATGGTCACAACGACGCGGTCATGATGGCTCTATTTTTACTCTCGCTGTTATACTCACTAAAATCTCAATTGGTCCCTAGTTTTGTCTCTCTTCTGCTCTCGATAGGTACCAAATATCTGACCGCACTTACCCTGCCAATTTACTTGATCCGTTCTCCCAAGATCAAAGTTTGGTTTAGTTTTTTGGTCTTGCTTCTGCCGGTCCTAGTTCTTCTAGGCAGATTCCAGCCATGGTACTTGGTATGGGCACTGATCCCAGCCGCTCTAGTTGATCACAAAATAGTGAGAATCTGGGTTATTTTAAGCAGTCTAGCAGGGTTAATTTTCTACGCCCCCTACATCGCTAGCGGGTTCTGGGTCAATAATCTGCAGTTTGTTTCCCTGATTATATATCTCCCGATTATGCTGAGCTTTGTGGTCGCCAGGTTTAAGAAACTTAGTCTATAATGGTTTTATGAACTGGTTTCCAAAACTCAAATGGCGTGATTTGTGGATCATGCTTGGTATCACCATTATCTACTTTGCCACTCGCCTCTATAACCTAAACTCCCTCCCCATTTTTGTCGACGAAGCCATCTATTCTCGCTGGGCCCAGATCGCCCTCCACGATGCCTCTTGGCGATTTATTAGTTTGACCGATGGTAAACAGCCACTATTTATTTGGGTGGCCATGCCATTTTTGCATTTTATAAAAGACCCCCTTATTGCCACTAGACTAGTCTCGGTATTTTGTGGCTATCTAACGATCCTAGGTCTCTGGTACGCTGGATTTTTACTCAGAGACAAGCGGACTGGCTATTTGTCTGCCACACTAGGATTAATTACTCCGTTTCTCTTTTTCTACGATCGCTTTGCGGTTATGGAGAGCATGTTGACTGCAAGTGGTATCTGGCTGTTCAACCTCGCCTATTTGCTAGCCAAATCCAAGAGACTCGACGTTGCTCTCATTTTGGGGATCACGGCCGGTCTTGCCTTCCTAGTCAAGTCACCCGCTCAGGTATTTATCTTACTTATTCCCTCTGCCTATATTTTTATGCACGAAGATCAGACTCGCTTTTCTAAGCAAAATATTCTCAAATACCTAGGTCTCTTGCTGGTGGTCTATATCCTGGCAGAACTGATCAACAATCTCCAAAGACTTTCTCCCTGGATGTATATGATCACCCGTAAAAACGGTGACTTTGTCATTTCGCCTCTACAAATGTTGATCGAGCATCCGTATCGCATCTGGCAGAACTTCATAGATAGTCAAAGATGGCTCATTGCCTATTTGACTCTCCCGATCTACCTAATCTCACTTTATGGTGCTATCAAGCTAATCAAAAATATTCCCCACTTCTTGTTAATATCTGCTTGGTTCTGGGGACCACTGATGGCTCTCTGTACTACCGCACTCTTATATCGCCCTCGCTACCTGGTATTTATTGTGCCGTTTCTATTGCTTTACGCAGTTTATGCTTTCCCCAGGAGCACCAAAAATCGTCTCGTCATTCTTGCAGTGCTTAGTATTTGGCCATTGCGGTTCATGTATCAAGCATATTTCGCCCCCCTTACCATGCCACTAATCAAGGCAGATCAGGATTATGTTTCTGGCTGGGCAGCTGGCAATGGCGTCAAAGAAATTTCTCTGTGGCTTGTGCGTCGTTCCCATGAAGTCAAAAAAGATCTTGACGTCTATACCGAAGGCACCTTTGGCTTGCTTCCCCACGGTGTGGAGCTCTATACCTCAGAACTCACCAAGCAAGTCAAAATCACTGGTCTCTATCCAATCCTCTCCGTGCCTCCACTCTTGGTTCGCCAAAACGCTGAGGTTAACAAAGAAACCTACTTTATTTTAAATAATACTCAGGTTTCAGCTCTTCCACCCAACTCAGAAGAAATCCTTTCATTTAAAAAAGCCGATGACAGCTATATTCGGCTGTACCGTATCTTCCCATGAAGAAACTAATCATCTTACTCGTAGTCGGACTGACCATTTTGCCATTTTTCAAAACTGGCTTATTCGATGTCCATGATCCAACGAGTGCTTTTAGAATTTACACCCTAGTCGAGACTATAAAAGCAGGTCAATTCCCATCCGCGTGGAGCAATCTCCTCAACTTTGGCTACGGCTATCCGCTCCACCTTTATTACGCTCCCTTGTTTGGATATCTCGGAGCACTTAGCTATACCTTAGTAGGCTCGTACGAGATAGCAGTCAAATTAGTTTTAGTCCTCGCTAGTTTGGTAGGGACCTATGGTGTCTACAAACTCCTAGAGAATCGGGGAGTCTATAGTTCGCTACTTGGTGCTGTCGCCTATACTTATCTACCCTACAGAGCCAGTTCTATTTATGTCCGAGGTAGCTACGCTGAGTTTCTTGCCATGTCGCTCCTACCCTGGGTAATCTATTTTTGGTTAATGCCTCAAAATTCCAAAAAAGTCATTCTAAAAACAGCTATAGTCACCGCACTATTTACCCTCTCACACAACACCCTACCTATCCTGATCGCCCCCGTTATTCTACTAATTATTGCCTTGTTTCAAAGAAATAATTGGAAGGGTGTTGCCATGGCGTTTCTATCTACTTTTGGGCTAATTAGTTGGTTTATCTTGCCCGTATTTTTTGAACGGGTTTTTGTTCAGGTTGATACTATTGCGACTATGACCAACTATCGTGATCATTTTGTAACCCTTGCTCAGCTGTGGTCATCTCCCTGGGGATATGGGGGTTCTACTAAAGGGGTAGTGGGAGATAGTATGTCCTTCATGATTGGCAAAGGGCAACTTGTGTTGTCAGTTATTGGCCTACTAGCTCTTGTTCGATTAAAAAAGTGGCGACTTATCATTCTCTTTAGTTTTGTCGCTCTATTCTCTGTCTTTCTCTCCCTCCAACAATCAGAATTTGTTTGGAGTATGATCCCGTTCTTAAGCCTCATGCAGTTCCCTTGGCGGAGTCTGGCACTTAGCGGGGTAGGGGTTGCAGTCCTCTCTGGCTACTCCCTCTCAGTTCTACCCAAAAAGCTCCAACTCGCGAGTCTCTTACTTTTTTCCACTCTTCTGATCTACACTAACCTCAAGTATTTCCATCCTCAAGATTATCGCAACTACACTCACAATATTTTATCTAGCCAGGACAATTTGGACCCCCTTGTCAGAGACAAAATCCCTGAGTATTTACCTAGGTGGATGCCTACTCCACTTCCTCGCATTGATGACGGGCTAATTCGCACCGCAACCGTTGTGTATGGCACTACCCAAACGAGGGACACGGCACCACTCATAATCAATACTGCCTACACCCCTCAGTGGGAGTTGCGACTAAATGGACAAAAGCAACCCATAGAACCAAGTGAGGAGGGGTTAGTTAAAACGCAAAACGATGTCCATTCGGGTGAAAATAAAATCGAGCTTGTTTGGCATCGGACTGCCGTTGAACAAATTGGAATCTGGATTTCTGCTCTAACCATAGTCATCGTGGTAGGATTACTAGTGTTATGAGCGACGTATTAGATACCTTAAAAACCAAAGCCGTAAGAGGGGTCTTTACGCTCACCTTTAGACGTCTGGTGCTCAAAATTATCGATACCGTTGGTATCATCACCCTCGCTAGGCTCTTGTCACAAGAATCGTTTGGTGTTTTTGGGATTGTCAGTTTTGTGGTCTTTACTTTTCTCTCCTTCTTTTCGGATGTCGGCTTTGGAGCAGCCTTGATCCAAAAAGAAGAAGTTAGTGACGACGATCTAAAAACTACCTTTACCATTCAACAGGGACTCGTCACTGTTCTCTTAGTTATCGCTTGGATCGTTGCTCCGTGGGTAGGGCAGTTTTATAACTTAGGAGAGTCTGGAGCCTGGCTCGTTCGCATTCTCTCGCTCTCACTTTTTATTACCTCATTTAAAACCATTCCCTCTATTATGTTAGAGAGGCGCCTCCGGTTTGAACTACTCATCATCCCCGAAATCATCGAGACCATTGCCTACAACTCTATCGCGATATATATGGCGTACCAAGGATTTGGGGTTTGGAGTTTAGTCATTGCTGTGATCGTACGAACGGTCCTAGGTGCCATTGCCTTAAACGTAATCGCACCGTGGAAAATTGGCTGGAAGATCGCCAGGCAATCAGCCAGGGAGCTCCTCCATTTTGGGGTACCTTTCCAGCTCAACTCAGTGCTCGCTTTGATCAAAGATAACATCACCCCCACCATTATTGCCGTTTGGTATGGCCCCGCCGCCGTGGGATTCGTTAACGTAGCCCAGAATATATCTTCAAGACCCATGGAAATATCCACCATAGTCTCACGCATTACTTTCCCCACCTACTCTCGCATTCAGGGGGACAAGGAGCGGCTTAAACGCTGGATCGAAAAATCTATTCATTTGATGAGTGTTGTATACTTTCCCGCCATCATCGGGCTTATTGTGACCGCCAGTCCCATTTTGCAGTTCCTCTACGCTGACAAAAGTAACAAATGGCTCCCAGCTCTGCCCACTCTGTTGTGGTTCTTGGTGGCCGCCATCCCCGTGGTGATTACTACTACCTACACCAATGCGATCTATGCCACTGGACACCCCAAGATCGTCCTCGCTCTTATGTTCCTCTATACCACCCTCACCTGGGGCATCGGACTCCCCATGATCCACTACTTTGGCTATGTAGGGATCGCTATCACAGTCTGTCTCATTACCTATCTCACTTTCCCCCTCGTTCTCTACGCCCTACGGCGGGTTGTCATTGTAGATACTATGGGTATGGTGTGGAGACCATTTGTTTCGAGTCTCATCATGGGTGTTGCTGTCTACATTTTGAGAGTCGCTTTTGTTGACGGTCTTTGGTCGCTGATAGCCGCCATTTTTGCTGGGCTCGTTATCTACTCAGGGGTAATCTATTTAATCGATGGTAAGTACCTAAAAACTGAGCTTAGTGGGCTTTTCCACTCTCTGCTTTCTAGGGGTTAGTTTCTCTGCTAGAATAGGGCTATGAAACCAGGTATCTCAGCTATTGTGGTCGTACATAATCAACTTGATTTACTCAAAAAATGCCTGGATTCTATCTATAACTGGGTAGACGAAATCATTCTTATAGATTTGGAGAGTACCGAGGATATTAAATCAGTCGTAGCCCAGTATCAAGCAAAGCATATTTCGCACCAAAAAGTCGCAATTGTAGAAGAGATTAGGCAAGAATCGCTCAAGTATGCCAGTCACGAGTACATTTTATTTATTGATCCAGACGAAACTATTCCAGCCGATTTATCACTTGATTTGCAAGAAAAGATCGCGACGGGAGAGTTTGATTATTTCACAACTCCACGCCAAAACTATGTTTTTGGCAAATGGGTAAAACATAGTCGGTGGTGGCCTGACTTCCAGACCAGAATTTTCCGGCAGGGCCATGTAAATTGGGGTACTAAACTCCACGCAGAAGCCATACCATCAGGCAATGGTTACACCTATCCCGTGAGCGAAAAATTTGCCATTGGCCACCTTAACTATCAGAACTTAGATGAATTCATCGCCAAAAATATGCGTTACGCCAAAGCAGATGCCATGGAGCGGATCGAGTCGGGCAATACTCTAAGTATTGTGGGAGTAATCAAGCTCTCAGTCTCAGAGCTAATTAGCCGCTTCTTTGTCGCAGAAGGGTATAAGGACGGCATGCATGGACTTGTCTTGTCTATTCTCCAATCCTTTTACTACTTTATGGTTTATTCCTACTACTGGGAAGGAAAAAAATATCGCGAATTAGAGTCCGAGTCGACCATTAAATCTTTCCCCAAAACGTGGTTCTCCCACGCCCTTTCGGAAGCCTTACATTATGATCAGGCAAGTTCTACTCTCAAGTCTATTAAAGCTAAGCTAGTCAGGAGAATGATTGCGTGAAAAAAAGATCCCAAAAGATTAAGCATGCTGTAGTTTTAGTCAATTACAAAAACACAAAAGACACCATAGCTTGCGTCCAATCAATCCAAAAAACAAAAGATGCTCCACATATTATTGTGGTTGATAACGGAAGTCAGGAGGAAACCATCCAGGAGCTTAGATCGGCATGTCCAGGGTTAGATCTTGTTTCCCTTGGTGTCAATGTGGGGTTTTCTGCGAGTAATAATATTGGTATCAAAAAAGCACTTCGTATGGGAGCAGAAGTCGTATATATCTTAAACAACGACACCCAAGTAGATCTCAACTTATTCTTCCGTGCCTATCGTTATGTCGCCGGAAAAAATCGTATCGCCGGAGCCAAAATCTACTACGCCAAAGGTTACGAATATCACCCTGAGCAAAGAAACAAAGGTAACATCCTTTGGTATGCCGGAGGGTATTTTGATTGGCATGCAGTCATCTCTCGACACATTGGAGTTGACGAAGAGGATAGGGGACAGTATGACAAGGTTAAATCAGTTGACTTTATTACTGGTTGCTTCATTGCCATCCCTCGCCAGGTATTTAAAAAAATTGGTATGTTCGACGAGCCATTTTTCCTATATTTAGAAGACAGCGATTTTTCCCTCCGTGCCCTCAAGCAAGGCGTCGAAATTATGTATAACCCAAACCTAGTTCTTTATCATCTAAACTCTAGCTCTACCATAGTAGGTTCACCACTAGTTGATTACTACATGACTCGCAATCGATTTGTGATCGGCAAGCGCTATGGCTCACTTCGTCTCCGTTTTGCCCTCCTACGTGAAGCCATTTTCCGCAACTGGCATTCACCCATCAGACGATCGGCATTTTTAGATTACTTGACAGGGCACATGGGAAATCGAAATGATCAGATATTTAGTATCACCGAAAAGATTAATGCATGATTAAACCTATTCTCTGGTTAAAAAAAACTGTTCTCATCTCACTAGTTCTTTTTTTAGTGCTGACTTTATTTGGTATTGGTCGCAACTATCTCTTTGATTGGGATGAAGGTATCTATGCCACGATTGGCAGGGAGATGAGGCAGTCAGGAGATTTATTAACTCCCACCTGGAATGGTGATCTTTGGCTAGAGAAGCCGCCGATGATTGCTTGGGTCACTGCTATGGGGCAAAGTATTGCCGGTGAAAACGAGTTGGGATCCAGGATCCTCATGCCCGTTTTTGCGGGACTCACCCTCTATGCAATTTTTCGCATCGGCGAGTATCTGGGTGGCACTATTGTGGGTACGATCAGTATGGCCGTATTGGGTTACTTCAACCTTTTTCTTGCCCGTACTCGAACTCTCAATACCGACGGTATGCTCCTTGCTGGCATCACTTGGTCATTTTGGCTCTTGCAGAGCAATGCCTCACCCATTTGGGTCGGACTTGCCATGGGTTTATCCATCATGGTCAAAGGCCCAGCTGGGATACTAGCTATCCTTATTAGTCTCCCACTTCTCATTAAAAAACCCAGAAAATACATCCTATCTTCTCTCTTCTATCTCCTAGTAACTATCCTCCCCTGGCATCTCTACGCTTATTTGACCCACGGCAACTCTTTCCTTACTCCTTATCTGCTTGAGCAAGTAATCCGTCGTACCACGGTCTCCATCGAGTTTCATACCGAATCACGCTTCTTCTATCTCAACTTTCTCTACAACGATTTAGGTCTTGGGGTAATCCTTGTTGCTCTATTCGGCTTACTTGTAAGTCGTAATTTTTTACTCACTTGGTGGTTAGCCCTACCTTTGTTTATTTTTACTCTCGCCAAAACTAGACTATCATGGTATATCCTGCCAGTTTACCCAGCCATTGCTTTACTGATTGGCTCTGGATTCTCAGTCTTCCTCAAGTCCAAACGTAATCTTGCTGTTGTATCAATTTTGGCTGTTGGGACGATCGCTCAAATGCTCTTCCATGCCTATAGCTACGTTGCCCCCTTTAGAGAGCTCCAACCCCTACCTGGATTGCTCCAAATAGCAGAGTCTCTTCGTCCATATGATGGTACTCAGATGGCCATGCTTGTTTCGCAGAACGAGCGAGTAGCTGAGGCGATCTTACCCAAAGATCAGACCATCAGTTCTAGTTTCCGCTATGGTGGGGCACCAAGCGTGGTTTGGTATGGGGGCAAGCAGGTCATTTACTATTACAACTATGACAAGTTCACGGCTGACTTGGTAACCAACAAGAATATTTCCTTGGCTATCACGACCGTCCAAGACAAAGACAAAGTCCCTGCCGATTTCAATGTTCTCAGGGAACAGGATGGATATATTGGTTATGTAAGAGGAGATAATTATGCTCTCCGTTAGTACCCAGCTCGCAGTTGGCGACTCACTTTCTACATTTAAAGCCATGATCAAAAGCATCTCATTTGCTGACGAAATAGTTATTTTTAACATGGAGCGGGATGACCATCAAACCCTTGCCTATTTCAAAGAAATTAAAGCCAAAGTCATTAACGTTAAAACCCCTAAAATAGTCGAAGTAATTCGTAATCGTCAAATCAAGGAGACGAGCGGTGAATGGGTTCTAGTCATGGACTATGACGAGATTATTCCTGAGTTACTCCGGGACGAGATCCTTGCCATTATTGACAACAAGGCTTCTTGTCCGGCTTACTCAATCGGACGCGATAACTACTCGCTAGGGTTCCCCCTTAAACACGGTGGCTGGGAGCGTGATTATGTAGTTCGGCTGGTACAAAAATCTCGTTTTCTTTCTTGGCCGACCAACATCCATAGTACGCCGATTGTAAAAGGTTCAATCATCAAGACTACTCACTCCATGGAACACCACAAAGACGAGAGCTTAGAGCAAATGGTCGCCAAAACGAACCGTTATTCTGAGATCGAAGCCAATCAATTTTATAAAGGAGGATTGCCCCCCGTCACTCAATTTACATTATTACGCAAATCAATCATGGAATTTATCCGTCGTTATTTCCTCAAGTACGGTTTCCTTGACGGTCGCATCGGCCTCTTTCAGTCGCTCTATCAGGGTTACTCAGTCTTCATTTCCTACTCCAAGCTCTATGAACTCCAGCGAGGTCAAAAATGATGAAGAAAGCCCTAATCGTCAGTCCCTACTTGGACCACTTAGGAGGGGGAGAGCGCTATATGCTCTCGATTGCCTCAGTTTTAGAGTCCCTCGGTCATGATGTTTGCTTTGCCTGGGATAATTTGGAAGAAATCAACAAACTCTCCCTCATGCTTGGATTAAACCTCAAAAATCCGCATCTTGACCCCAAAGTCAAAGATCTCTATTTCAAGGGCAGTGCGATAGCCATGTATCTCGCAACCAAGCCTTACGATGTCGTTGTCTACCTCTCCGACGGATCCATCCCTCTCCTGGGTGGCAGACGGAATATCTTGCATATGCAAGTACCATTTCACGGGGTTCATGGCAAATCGATTCAAAACAAAATCAAACAATCATTTATTCACTCAGTGATCGTCAACTCCGAGTTCACCAAAAAAATAATTGACGAGGAGTATGGACTTAAATCAGTAGTTCTCTACCCTCCAGTCGCCCCCATCAATTGTTCATCAGCCAAAGAAAAATTGATTCTTTCAGTAGGTAGGTTTGAGCCGTCGCTCAACGCCAAAAAACAAGATAGTCTAATCGAAGCTATGCGATTTTTTGCTCAAGATTTACCCGACTGGAGGCTGGCCCTAGCAGGTGGGTCCATTAGTGATGAATGGTTAAGTTCGCTCAAGAGCAAAGCGGCTGGTCTACCCATTGATTTCTACCCCAATGCTACGCACGAGGAGTTGTGCAATCTCTATGGCAAGAGTCAGATTTATTGGCACGCAGCCGGGTTTGGGATCGATGAACACAAAAATCCCGAGCTAACAGAGCACTTTGGTATCAGTACCGTTGAGGCCGTCTCGGCTGGGTGTATCCCGCTTGTTGTCCCCCATGGGGGGCAAAGCGAGATTATCAAATCATCTGATCTCCAATGGGAGACTATCGAAGAGCTTGTAGATAAAACTAAACAAGTGATTGCCAATCCAAACAAGTCATTCTATTTAGAAGCTATTAATATTTCGCTCTATACCACCGATCAATTCGCCAAGAACTTTGCTAAGCTAATAGTATGAAAAAATGGTTGTACCTAACTCTTTCGGTTGCAGTTATTACCTTGTCTCTGTTTCTTCGGTTATACAAAATCGAAAATCGTGCTCCCTTTGACTGGGATCAAAACCGCGACTACTTAGCCGTTGAACAAATCACCAAGGGCAACCTGACCTTGGTCGGACCAGTAGCCAAGGGGGATGGGGGATTTTTACTGGCACCACTCTATTACTATCTAGTTGCCCCAGGATTTGTTGTGAGTCATGGTGATCCGATCGCCCTGCCCATAACGAGTGCAGTCCTTGATGTCATATCTATAGTTTTGATCCTGGCACTATTACCCCGTATCTTCGGCAGGTGGCAGACTCTCACCCTCGCATCCGCCTGGTCGCTATCGTGGTTTGCCATCGAGTCATCACATATTTCCTGGAATGTTGCTTTGTTGCAGACTTGGCTCATTACCTTTACCTATCTATTGCTGACTGGGGTTACTCGCCTCAAGTCGTTACTGCTGGGCTTACTACTTGGCTTGACCTGGCACATCCACGCAGTCATCATCCCGCTCTCTATATTGGTTTTTCTGATTTATCTCAGGCGACTCAAGCTCACCTGGATCGATCTCGTCCTTGTATCACTTGGTTACTTGGTCGCCTTATCACCGCTTATTATTTTTGATTTCCGCCACGCTGGCCTAGAACGTAGCCTAATTGCCGAGTTTCTTAGATCCAGTGGCGGGGCGAGGCCAGCCGTTGGGGAGATTCTTGTTTCAACCTTCTCACGGTTTGGCAAAAATACGGTGGGGATCTTTACTGGCGAGAGTGATTTGCAGCTTGGGTGGGGGATCTTCGCCACCATCCTAGCTTTCCTAGTCATTTTTAGAGGGTCAACGCTTGCTAGACTCTCTGGTTATATCATCCTAATCAACCTTGGGTTGGTTTTTTACTTAGGTGAGATCAGATTCCCCGAGTATTATTTAGCTAGTGCCTACCTACCAGTTTTAATTATTCTCATCGACATTATTGC
Organism: Candidatus Woesebacteria bacterium; assembly: GCA_031973275.1. Classification (GTDB taxonomy): domain Bacteria; phylum Patescibacteriota; class Microgenomatia; order UBA1400; family UBA12108; genus CAJAUT01. The sequence continues at coordinate 4,828 of DALYDJ010000002.1, read as the reverse complement.
TCACTTTAAAATACTACTCAAACCATTGTTTGTTTTAGTTGCCGTTTCATTCCTTTACTTTAATCTCTTAAATTACTCAACAGATAAAACTAGCTTTTCTTTGGTTCAAAAGCAGAGCATTGTGGTAGAAGTAAGTAAACACGGTAATCAATTTGATATTCGCTATGATCTACCATTTGGCCGCGAATCAGGACTCCCTATCATGTTCAAGCGAGCAGGTATCACCAACATCAAAGGTTCTAAAAATCAGGTTATCCTTAGCGAAAGCACGGCTGATAGTATTTTTATAGATGGAGAGATCGCAGAAGAGATGGGATGGTTTGGTGGATTTAGGTTGTCGAGGCGTGTAGTACAATAAATTCAATGAAAAAACAGCCTAGCGTGAGTGTCGTAATTCCCTCCTGGAACAGTGAATCTCAATTGAAGCAAAACTTGCCCTATGTATTTGCCGCAGCCAAGGCTGTAAACGCTGAGATCGTCATTGTCGACGACGACTCGCAAGTCGATGATTCGTCAGGTTATCTCAAATCTCTTGGTAACAAAATCCAGTTTTACCAAAACCAATCAAATCGCGGTTTCTCCTACACCGTCAACCGCGGTGTAAGATTAGCCACTGGTGATCTCATCGTGCTCCTAAATACTGACGTGCGTCCAGAACCCGATTGTTTTGTTAAAGCAATCAAATATTTTGCAGATCATGACGTATTTTCTCTAGGTTTCAATAGTGGGGAAGGGTCTATGCGAATCACTTGGGAAAAAGGTCTCTTTCATCACTTTCGCCAGGAATATCACGGCGAACCAGATTCAAAAGCTATCTTTAGCGTTTGGTCCTCAGGTGGACAAGGAGCCTTTGACCGTGCCAAGTGGATAGCACTTGGTGGCATGGACCTGCTCTATAAGCCATTCTACTGGGAAGATACAGATCTAGGATATCAATCATGGAAAAGTGGCTGGAAAAATCTCTTTGCCCCAGATTGTAAATGTATTCATGAGCATCACCAGAGCGTGATTGTCGACAACTTTTCTCAAAGTAAAATTTACTCCACAGCTCAAAGAAACCAGTTTCTATTCATTTGGAAAAATATTTCAGACCTAAAATTGATGGGATCTCATTTTTTATGGCTACCTTATTATTTTTATCATTATCCCCGTACCATTTTAGCTGCACTAAGACTCTTGCCTGCGGCTCTCTCTAGTCGCGCGTCCGCCCGAAAACACTGGGTTAGAGAGGATCGTGATATCCTTAAAATATGGACACAATAAAACAACTTTATAACTGGTGTAAATCACACGTCATAATCCTGATTATTGGCTTGGCTCTCGTGTTGCGTGTTGTGAATCTATCCACAAATCCTCCAGAGCTAAACTGGGACGAAGTTTCGATGGGTTATAGTGCCTACTCAATCTTAGAGACTGGGAGAGACGAGTGGGGGGCTCAGTTCCCAATCCTCTTTCGCTCATACGGCGAATGGAAATCCCCAGTCTACATCTATCTAATAGTTCCCTTTATTAAAATCTTTGGGTTGAACGCCTGGGGAGTTCGCCTTCCTGCTGCCATTGCCGGCATTATCGCCGTTTACTTGACTTACTTAATCGGTAAGACTCTCTACTCCAAGCCAGTCGGTGTTTGGGCTAGTTTCCTCCTGGCGGTTTCACCCTGGCATCTCATGTTGAGCAGGCCTGGTTTTGAGGCTGGTGTTGCCCTGACTCTCATTTTGAGTGGCATTTATCTCCTCCTCAAAAACAAGCCTGTATTTGCCGCTTTTTTGCTAGGTTTATCTCTCCATACCTATCATAGCGCTAAAATAGTTGTTCCCTTTATTCTCTTGTATTTTGGTTATTTACAGTCCAAAAAGGTCGAACTCAAAAAAATTATTGTTTCGGTTTTGATCCTTGGTGTGTTTGTCTACCCAATCGCCTCAGATTTAGTAACAGGTAGATCTCAAAAACGCTTTGCTCAGGTTGGACTCACGACAGACGCCGAGCTTACTGAGCGGTTTTTCAAATACCGCAATACTTTCCCCTTGGGCGAACTAGGTAACAAGTTAGTATTCAATAAATACACCTTCATCCTCTCCAAAGGTTTTTCCAATTGGACTTCCTATCTCTCACCTCACTTTTTACTTGGGTCAGAGAGTATTAGGGCACAGCACAGTATTCCCTTCCGTGGAGTTTTGTACATCAGTGAATTTGCTCTCATGTGTTATGGCCTAATTGTCTTGGTAAAAAAATATCGTGGTCCCGCACTGGTTCTTCCACTCCTACTCATTGGAGTTGGCTTCATCCCACCAGCCTTAACCAAAGATATTTATCACGTTTTACGCAGCATCCTAACCCTCCCTTGGTGGCAAATCTTGGCCGCCATCGGTCTCGTAGAGCTCCAAAACAAAAAATTCAAATATTTGAAATTTGTTTGTTGGTTATTGATCATTGAAGTAGCTATATTTATGTTTAGCTACTTCAGTTGGTACCCCAAAGCCTTTGCCAGGGACTGGCAATACGGTACTAGAGAAATGGTTGCATGGGTGACCAGTCACGAAGATAAATACAAACAGATCTACGTCACTAAAGCATATGGGGAACCCCAACTTTTCTTCGCCTTTTACGCCAAATGGGATCCATCCGTTTACCAAGAAGAGAATAAAAAACTCATGGACTACGAGAGCCTAGGTTATCCATGGCTAGATCAGTTGCCAGAGTACACAATCGGCAAATATACCTTCAGAGATATCAACTGGCCCAAAGACAATGGCCAAAACGAGCGATTGTTTGTCGGCAAAGCAGATGATTTTTGGGGAGACACACCACGTGCCCTAGAGGTCAAATTCCCCGACGGCACTACTGCCTATATCGCCGCCGAGGGGAAATAGCCGTGTACTCTCCTCGGACATGGTTGGTAGGTATCGCTCTTATTATTTCACTTCTCACTCTATCTTTTTATCGCAGCCACATTTTTGCCCTTCACTTTGTCGACGAAGACGATAATATTGTCATCGGTAATTACGTCCGGGAGGGTAGGACCCTATATTCAGAGATCTTCTCCCAGCACCAGCCCAGCATGTTTGTAATTTCTGCAGGTATCCAAAATACTTTTTCGGTTGATAACATTCTCATGGTCATCAAACGCCATCGCGAATTTATGATCGCCTGGAGCATCCTCTGGTTCTTAGTTCTGACCGCTAGGTTTGGCTGGCCATTACTCTTTACCACAGGGGTTATTGAGTTATCAAAAATCGCTTTGCTAGGCAATCTTTTCTTGGCTGAGAGTTTAGTGGTCTACCCACTCCTTTATTTGCTCGCCCATCTATTTCTCGCCCCCAAACACACTTCACTCATTGAAAAAGTTATCTTAGCAATAATTTTCTGGTTACTTTGGTTTAGTCTTACACCACTTTGGCCAGTGCTATTGTTGCTCCTTTTCCTCCATACACTCAAGATAAAATTTGATAAGGCTTTTATTTACTCCATCATCATCGTTGGTACCATCTCGCTCCTGTCTCTTGCCCAGATCACTAGTCTATCCGACTATTTCTACAGTGCCCTATATATCAACTATAAATATTACATTCCCCTAACTACTCCCGTCGGCTTTGCCGAATCGATTGTTAAAGCTTTCCTTGCCCCAATCCTGGCGATATTTTCTCCAAAATCGGGTGAGCTCCTTATGCTCGCGCGAATTCTCTCTATTGGGTTGGTCATTAATCTCGCTTCACTCGTTGTACACAAACAAACCTTTAAAGCTTTTACGATATTTATATTACTAGGACTTACCTCGCTCCGCTATATAGAT
>DALYDJ010000002.1:0-1028 GCA_031973275.1 Candidatus Woesebacteria bacterium | reverse complement strand
AATGGGGTACAAGGTGTTTGGCGACAAGCAATTTTTATCTATTTTCTTGATCCTAGGATTGATTTCACTGACTGCGCTGATGCAGATCACCACGCTCCATGACTACCTATATAACGCACTATATATTAACTACAAATATTACATTCCCCTAACCACTCCTGTTGGGTTTTTTGAATCAATTATCAAAGCTTTCTTTGCCCCGCTGTATGCCATTTTCTCCCCGAAATCGGGCGAGCTCCTCATGCTTACACGGATTCTCTCACTCGGATTAAGCATCAATTTCATCGCACTAGTAATACATAAACAAATATTCAAAGCAGTAGCAATTTTTATCATTCTAGGGCTTACTTCGCTCCGCTATATCGATCCATCAGGTACACTTTATGGTGTGTTCCATATGTTACCCTGGTTTGTTCTTCTCATTCTTTTTAATTTCCTCACATTCACCAAACTCAGATTACACCACATTGGGATATGGATTTTAGTCGTTCTTGCTTCACTGCAGGTAGCAAATAAAAATCTCTTTGATTATAGGGATCCATCAACGGATTTTTATGTTCATTTCTCACCCTCCTCCGATATCAGAGAGGCAGTCAAAATTATCTCCCAGTCCTCCCCACAAACTATCTGGGTTGAGCCTGTCATGTACTACCCTCATTGGCGTACCGGCGCCACTCCCTACATGAGCCTCATTAACTATTACGGCTGGATGGATCTGACAGAGCCCATGAAGACTGATTTAGTGGCACATCTAAACAAGGAATTGCCCACGCTCGTTTGGGCAGAGACTTCGCAGGGGATAGGCCCATACTTGGGTCAATATACTCCAGTTTTGCGTGAAGGTAAGCCCAGTGGGCTCTACCTTCGCAGTGATCAGGTGAAATTGTTGACTACCGAGATTCGCTCCAACTTGATGTATTATCGCTTTGAGATCAACTGAGATATACTAATCACATGGAAGAATCACAAAGTAAATTGTCAGTGGCTCTGGCAGTCTATAACGAAGCCGAAAATTTGGCAGCTTGCCT
>DALYDJ010000001.1:13637-35514 GCA_031973275.1 Candidatus Woesebacteria bacterium | reverse complement strand
GTGATTTGCCCTGGTTGAGAAATTGGCGTCCGACAATGAGGAGGGGAACAGGAAAAGCAGAGTGTTCGGTATCGACTCCCCCGTTTTCGAGACTAATTAACTCTTCAACGTTGCCGTGGTCGGCAGTGATCAGCATGGTCAAGTTGTCTTTTTGCATGACTCGCTCATAGATTTTGGCGATACAAGTATCGACAAAGCTACAGGCTTTGACCGACGCTTCGAGATTGCCGGTATGGGCGACCATGTCCGGGTTGGGGTAGTTGATGACAATCAGATCATAGAGTTCACCAGAGATGGCTGAGAGGAGTTTGTTGGTTTGCTCAACACCAGACATCTCAGGTTGGAGGTCGTAGGTTGCTACCTTGGGCGACGGAGTGATAACGATATCTTCACCTGGGAATGAAAGCTCGCGTTGACCATTGAAGTAGTAAGTGACAAAGCGCTCCTTTTCGCTTTCGGCCAATTTGAGTTGGCGTCGACCGGAGAGAGCGACCACCCGGGACAAAGGCATTTCCACAAACTCGGGGAGGAAAGCAACTTCGACCGGCAAGTTCTTTTCGTACTCGGTCATCGAGACAAAAACCAAGTTGGTAGGCCTCGTGTCGCGAGCAAAAATCTTGACAGCGGTCGATTTTTCGGCCAGATGCGATTTGTGATATTTAACCCCGTAGGGATCAAATGATTCGACATGATGAACAAAATCGTCGTCTGACATAGTAATCGCCCGCGTCAATTCGCGTGGTCGGTCGATACGATAATTGAAAAAAATCACCGCGTCGTTGGACGCGATCCGCGGGCTACCCTGAAGGATGATGGGCTTGATGAATTCGTCATTCTCTTTTTGGGCGTGACGTTTGGCAATCGTCGAGAGCAAATCCGTAGCTTGTTCTCCTTGACCGTTGATGAGGGCTTCGTAGGCAACTTGGATGCGTTCCCAGCGATGGTCACGATCCATGGCGTAGTAGCGACCCACCACTGTGGCAATCTGACCTACCCCAAGAGACTTGATTTCGGTTTGAACTTGGGCGAGATACATGGGCGAGGAGGTAGGGCCAGAATCGCGTCCGTCGGTAATCAGGTGTAAGTAGACTTGGTCGACCTTTTGCTCTTTGGCGAGACGAAGGAGAGCGTAGAGATGTTCGTTGCTAGAGTGGACACCGCCCTGACCAATCAGACCCAGCAGGTGGAGATTGGAGTGATTTTTTTTCGTATGTTCGATGGCTTTGAGAAATGATTTGTTTTGAAAAAAGGAGCCAGACGCAATCGACATATTGATCCGGGGGAGATCCTGATAAACTACCCGCCCAGCGCCGATATTTAGGTGACCGGTCTCGGTGTTGCCATCCTCCCCTTTGGGCAGACCAACTGCTTCACCGGAGGCAAGAAGCTCAGTATGGGGGAAGGTGACCTGGAGCATATCCATGGTGGGTGTGTGGGCTAGTTTGAGCGCATTGCCCGGATAATCCGGACCGATCCCCCAACCGTCCAAGATGATCAGTACAGCGCGAGACTTTTGCATGACAATAGCATACAGCATATGGCTGGTAGCGTACAGAAATGGTTAGGCTTGAGAAGCGAGGTAGGACTCTATTTCGAGGAGGCGATTGTATTTGGCGACCCGCTCACCACGATCGGGTGCGCCAAACTTGGCGTAGTGGGCGCCCATGCCGACCGCAAAATCGGCGATAAAACTATCGTTGGTCTCGCCTGAGCGGTGCGAGGCAATCTGAGTAATATTGTTTTTCTCGGCCAAGTTCATGAGCTCAATAGTTTCGGTGACGGTCCCGATCTGGTTGGGTTTGACGATCACGGCGTTGCAACTGCCCTTTTCGATGGCTTGCTCGAGGCGCTTGGCATTGGTGGTCACGAGATCGTCGGCGATGAGCATAACACTAGCCGGTAGAACGCGCCTGAGATCACTCCAACCACGCCAATCCTCTTGCTCGAGCGGATCTTCGAGCCCAAGGAGTCCGTAGTCTTTGACCAGGGATAAATAGAGCTCGGTCAGCTCCTCTTTACTAACAGGCTTGGGCGAGTCTTTGATATTGTACTTGCCATCTTTGTAAAACTCGGTGGCGGCAACATCGAGACCGAGAAAGAGGTCTTGCCCCAAACGGTAGTGAGAGTTTTTGATAACTAGCGCCATGAGCTCCAGCGCATCGGCATTGGTAAACAGATTAGGAGCGAAGCCCCCTTCGTCGCCGACACTGTGGATCGCATTGCGATGAATCAGTTCTTGCTTGAGATTCTCCCAAGTTTCGGTGCCGGCGCGCAAGGCTTCGCTATAGCTGAGCTTGGTGGTAGGGATCACATGAAATTCTTGGAAATCGAGGTTGCCGGCCCCGTGTTTGCCTCCGTTGATCAAGTTAAAAATCGGACCTGGGATATGCAGCGTGGCACTTGGGCGATAGCGTGCACCGATATACTTGAATAGCGGGAGCTTGTAGCTACTAGCGGCTGTTTTGAGACAAGCAATCGAGATGGCGAGGATGGAATTGGAGCCGAGCGAGCTCTGGTTTTTGGTACCGTCGAGATCGATCATCCGCGCATCAATTTTTTCTTGATCAGTGACATCCATCCCGATTAGCTGGGGGGCGAGGACTGTATGGACATTGGCAATCGCTTTGAGAACGCCTTTGCCGTGATATCTATTTGGGTCGCCGTCGCGTAGTTCGACATCTTCGAATTTGCCATTGCTGGCGCCCGAAGGAACAGAGGCAGTCCCGAAGTTCCCGGTATCGGTCAAAACCGAGACCTCGATGGTCGGGGTGGCGCGGGAATCGAGGATTTCTCTGGCTACAATACGAGCAATTTTGGGCATACTTTATTAAGTTCTAAACTTTAATATCTAAATTTTAAATAATATCAAATTCCTAAATTTTTTAAACTACTTAAACTTTAATATTTGTATTTATTTAGGATTTAGTGTTTTGATATTAGGATTTCTTGATTAGTTTGAGTTCGGTGTCGTATAGTACCTGCCTGGTTTTGTCGATAACATCGGGGGTGACGGAAACACTGGTGACACCTTCTTTACATAAAAACTCGGCGACATCGGGGTGACTACTGGGAGCCTGGCCACAAACAGAGACGGTGATGCCACGTTTGTGCGCCGTCCGGATAATGTGCTGGAGCGCCCAGAGGACGGCAGGATTGCGCTCGTCATAGTCCGCAGCTACTGTTTCGTTGTCGCGATCGGTGCCGAGCATCAACATAGTGAGATCATTGGTCCCGACCGAGATGCCGTCGATCCCTACGTCGATAAAGTCATCGAGCAAAATGACATTGACGGGTATCTCGACCATCATCCAGAGTTTGAATGATTGAGTGCGCGAGAGACCGGCGGCGACCACAAGCTTTTTGACTGCCTGCAGCTCTTTGACGTTGCGAACAAAGGGGATCATAAGGTGGAGATTTTTGAGTCCCAGCTCGTTGCGGACTTTTTTGATAGCCTCGAGCTCGAGCTCGAACACGTCCGCGTCGTGGATGTAGCGATACGCGCCTCGATAACCTAGCATGGGGTTGGGCTCACTTGGCTCGTACTGCTCGCCACCTTTAAGATGTGAGTACTCGTTAGTTTTAAAATCGGAGGCGCGATAAACGACAGGTCGATCGCCAAAGGCAGCGCATATTTTGCCGATCCCGTCTGCGAGTTTGTCGACAAAGAGATGACTCTTTTTCTCGTGAATGAGTTTTTTGGGATGAATACCGATCCCGGCCATCATAAACTCGGCCCGGAGCAGCCCAACTCCGTCGACGTTGCGTTTGGCAATCTCCTCGGCTAGCTCTGGCTCGCCCAAGTTAACATATACTTTGGTGGCGGTCTTGAGGATAGTAGCGGGCGCGTGGTAGGTAGACTCGGCAGGAGCATAGTTGATCGAGGAGGCTTTGAGGGAGGACTCGTACACTTTGCCGGCGGCACCATCAACCGTGATGATACGACCTTGTTTGAGAGTGGTGGTTGCTGTTTTGGTGCCTACGACGCAGGGGACGCCAAGCTCCCGGCTGACGATGGCGGCGTGGCTGGTTTGGCCACCCTTATTGGTCACGATAGCGACGGCTTTTTTCATAGCTGGGACAAAGTCGGGGGTGGTCATGTCGGTCACAAGGATATCGCCACGCTTGATTTTACCGATTTCTTTGGCTGACTTGAGGATATTGACGATACCGGTCACTACTCCCGGACTGGCGGGCTGGCCCTCTAAGATGAGTTTGCCAGAAATGGGTTTGGCTTGGGTTTTGGTTGCTTCATTTTTGCTGGTTGTAGCATCGACGGTGGTGATGGGTCTGGTTTGGACGACATAGAGTTTGCCGTTTTCGATGGCCCACTCGGAGTCTTGAGGGAAAAAATAATGCTGTTGCAGTTTTTTGCCTAGCTTGGCTACTTCTTCTGCTTGATCGTCAGTTAATTTGCGCTTGTCTTGACGTGATTTGGGGACTTTGCGCTGGGTATTACCCTCACCTTCGCGGACCATTTCGATGTCTTGCTTTACAACTTTGTGCTCGAGTAATTTGAGGGTAGTTTTATCAACTTCGTAATGATCGGGAGTAACTGTACCCTGCACAATATTTTCACCGAGTCCCCAGATGGCTTCAATGACGATTTTGGATTTATCGTTGGTGACTGGATTGATGGAGAACATGATCCCAGATATATCCGACTGGACCATGCGCTGGACAGGGACAGCCAAAGCAACTTTGAAGTGATCAAATTTTTGCTGGACACGGTAGTAGATGGCACGAGGCTCGAACAAACTGGCCCAGGCTTTGCGGATGTGGACAATAACCGAGGCGTCACCTCGGACGTTGAGATATGTCTCTTGCTGGCCAGCAAAACTGGCTTGGGGCAGATCTTCGGCGGTAGCTGAGCTGCGGACTGCTACCCAAGGGTCTTTGCCTAGTTTGTCGTATGCCTGGAAAACTTGAGTCTCGATATCTTTGGGGAAAGGTGAACCGACAATGAGCTTTTGGACTTGCTGGCTAGCGCGATTGAGCGCGACAGCGTTTTCGACATCTAGGTCTTTGAGAACTGCCTTGATTTTGTCTTCAAGATCGTTTTCAGCGATCATGTGCTTGTAGGCAGAGCTTGTCACAACAAAACCACCAGGGACTGGGAAACCAGCTTTGGTCATTTCGCCCAGATTGGCGCCTTTGCCACCTACTCGGTCAACGTCATCTTTGTCTATTTCGTGGAACCATAAAACATATTTTGCGGCAGGCATAGCTTTAGTGTAGCGGGAATGGAGGCAGGAGTAAAGGGCATTAAGATACAGCAATTTCGTTTATTTTTTGTCTGGTGATGTGCAGATAGGCGGTGTGATTAGCTAATTTGCCTGATTGAATAGAATCTAATCCCTTCGATAGTCCGTAAATAAAGCCAGCGTTACTTGTGTCTCCTGCTCCGACGAAGTTTGGTTTTGTCTGCAAGTTGATTACGTCATGTGGAGCAATTTGATTAGATTGACCTTGAGATACAACAATAGATCCCCGCTCACCCATTTTAATATGAGTAATTAAATTGGGATATTTTTTAATGAGTAATTCTGATAATTCGGCGGGTTTATTCAGTTTCCAGGCTGACTCGATATCCTGCTCGCTTGGTGCATAATGGGTAATGAAGGGCATTAGAGTATTTAACGTTGATTGAATCTCCTCATGAGAAAGTGAAGACGGAACTCTACCGTGATCGAGAAAAACCGTTTTACCAGCCTCTTTAAAGCGTTTTGCAGTTGCTACTAGAGTTTTAAGAATTTTGGGGGTTTTGAAAACACTACCTAGGTACAGTATATCTAGGTTTTCAAAATTATGATCTACGACTGAGTTTAATAGACTGGGTGACAACAGCGAGTTTGCATTACCAAGTACATCCATGTATGTTTGTCCGTTTGCGTCGATACGATTAATTCCAACGTTGGTTTGGGCAGCACCATTTGATTCTAAATGAGATTTAATGCCTGATTTTTCTAACATATTCTTAACTAAATCTCCGAAGTCATCTTGCCCGACTACTCCGACAAAGTGAGGGGTTAAGCCAAGTTTGGCCATGGCAAGCGGAGCAATTATCGCTGAACCACCGAGTATTGCTTCATATGATAATGATAGATACTCTATTTCTGGACTAATACTTGAATGTTCACCTAATAGGCGAGTATTGATGTCTAGATAGATCGAGCCTGTAGATAAAATGTTCATACTATTTGGCCATTTCGGATTTGAACCAGTCGACATTGGGTATGCCGGAGGGATCTATACCGTAAAGGATCGGTAGGTAGGCAGCTACGAACTCGCCGATCTGGATGACTTCAAAAACCTGCTCGAGCTTGGTCTCTGTGGTAGCTAGAATCATTTGAGTTTCGTAGCCTTTTTGCTCGACTAGACTTTTGGATAGCAAGACACGTTTTTGAACTCGAGGATGATAGAGAGCTGAGTTGAAGAAAAAGAAAACGGTAGTCTCTTTGGCTAATTTGGGGTAGCTAAGGGCCTCCATAAAATGGTGATTAAACTCTGGTAGATGCCACTCACTTGTTAGGGACTTGGCATTTTCGTTGACTTGATTATTGAACACGTGAGCTGCTCCGATCAAATGCTCAGCGCCTACAAAAACAATATGTTTGTCGTAGGTGGCGAACGCCATGAGCTTGGCTAGATCATTTGTACCTTCTGGTGCAAGATCTGTAGAAAGCTGTTTGAGATTTGCGACTATTTTTGGTAGAACCAATTTTGGATCTGGAATGAGTCCAGCCCCTGCGAGGAGCATGATCTGACCGATGACTGCATAACCAATAGCTAGGCGAGGTTGATTGCAGGGATTGAATTTGGGGTCGATCTTGTAAGTTGGCCAACTATTTGCCACTGCTAGGTCCAGCAACTTGCCCCCACCTGTGATCACCATGATTTTGGCTTTGCGCGCGATAGCCTCCTTAGCAGACTCTAATGTCTCCTCGGTTGAACCGGAATAACTCGCTAAGATTACTAATGTATTTTCGTCGACGTAACCTGGCAACTGATAACTAGAGGCGACATCAAATGGTACCTGGAGCTCTGACTTGTAGAGATTTTTGATGATGTGACTGGCAAGGACGCTCCCACCCATGCCTGAGACTACGACGCTTTTGACGGATTTGAAGCTGTCTGGAATCTGAATTGATCTAGTTTGCTCGAGAGTATCTAGGATTTGGTTAGATAAAGCCTCGACGCTACCTAAAAGATTGCTTTTGTCGATTTCGTTAATTTTTGATCGTGAATCTAATACTGATGGCATAATTTGCTCCTAATCTTAAATATTATTTAATTCTCGCCATATTGTATCGTTGTTAGCGATAATTATCGAGCTGCAAGTTCCATTTTTAATTCCGTCAATCATCTCTGCTGTGATATGTGCTCCAGCCTCTTTCGCGATGAATAATCCAGGTGCAATATCGTACCATCTGGGAGAATTGCTCAGATTGATATATGCCTCGTGACCACCTTGAGCGAGCCAACATAGCATGGTATTCTCGTCAGCAAAACTTCGCAGTCTATATACTCTCTTCCCAATTTCTCCAATTCTATTCCATGCATCTATGTACCTCTCTGGATTGCGAAAAGCAGATGGAAGATAGCAATATACAAAGGAATCTTCGAGCGTTGTAATGGTTGAAACGCTAATATTCTTCCCGTTTAAAAATGCCCCCTCACCTAGGCTAGCTGAATAGAGTGAATTATCTGAGGGTCTATAGACGACTCCAACGACAAGTTCTCCTAGATACTCAACGGCAATAGACACGTTGAACTGAGGTATCCCTCGAATGTACTCCTTGGTGCCGTCTAGAGGGTCAATGATCCACTTATATTCACTATCCTTACTTAGGTCCCCAGCTTCTTCGCTATAAACACTATGGTCAGGAAACTTTGTTCTAATACCTCTAATAATGATATCTTCGGAGCCTAAATCTGCACTCGTGCAAATATCTTGACGATCTTTGTGTTGAGCTATTTTGACTTTGCCTTGCACATCAACTAAGTATTCCCCAGCAGATTCCGATAATTGCTCGGCTACCGCGCGAATTTCTTTTGGATCTATCATATAGCTATCACTATTCCATCTAATCCAAAGACACAATCTCTGAATTTTTTGTTTTTGTGTCAAAAATTGCTACACTTCCTCTTACAATTGATGGATCTTCAGATATCCCAGTTACAGAACCCGGATTAATCCAAGTTGTCTGATTTTCTTTGGTAATAGAAGGAATATGAGTATGGCCCGTTGCTACAAGTAGATATTCACTAGAATGTACGAGTAGCTCTGTAAATTTAGAAATATTCCCGTGATAAAGAGCTATTTTACCTTCTGGTGTTTCGTACTCACCAAATAGTCCACTCTTTTGGGCATATTCGAATGATGTTAAACCATACTTTTCAAGTCTTCTTTTAATCCCCCAAAGATCTCCTTCGTTATTTCCAAATACTGCCTTGATTGGACACGGCCAGTCAATAAATTCCTTGAGGGTAAATGGTGAAACTAGATCGCCAGCGAACAGGCAAAGCTCAACTTTATTGGTTTTAAACACTTTTTTAGCTAGTTGAATATTTTTACGATTGTCATGAGTGTCCGACATAATTCCGATAATCATGATTAGCTCCTGATAAGTGATAATACTTCGTCGCGTTTTTGCTCCATGAGCTCTTGAGACTTTGCTTCGAGAGTTAGTCTTAATAACGACTCAGTATTACTAGGTCTGACACAAAAACGCCAATCATCATATTCGACGGCGACTCCGTCGAGGCGAGATTGTTTAGCGTCTTTGTATTTTTCGGATATCTCATTCATCTTGCCTACCTTGTCGACTATTTCGGTATTAATCTCACCTGAGATAATGTATTTGGCCATTACTGGTGCTACGGCATCCGATAGTTTAGTTGGATTAACCGATAAATACTCTAGCATTTGCATGGCAGGGATCATTCCGCAGTCGGCGTACCAAAAATCTCTGTAGTAAGTATGACCACTGGATTCTCCGGCAAAAACTGCATTAACCTCTCGCATTTTTTGTTTGATGTACGAGTGACCAACTACACATACAGTGGGTTCTCCTCCGTTCGTTTCTATGGCTTCAATAAGTGCCCAGGTGTAACGAGGATCATAGATAACTTTTGATTTGGGATATTTAGCCAACATTTGTTTAATCAGAAGAGTATTTGAGTAATAGACATCGATAAATTCTCCTTTGTCAGAGATGAAGAACACGCGGTCGGCATCGGCGTCCCAAGTGATACCTAAATCAGCTTTTTCTTCGACTACTCTGGCACATAATTCTGTACGATTTTCTGGAATGAAAGGATCTGGGCGACCTTTGGGGAAATTGCCATTTGGTTCATTGTTAATTGCGATTACTTCAATAGGTAAATTGCCTTTCTCCAGGATATGTTCAAATATCTTACCGGCTAAACCAAAATTTGGATTGATTACTACCTTGAGTGGCTTAATTTCCGTGCCCTTTAGCCAACCCAAAATATAATCTGAGAAATCTTCAAGTAAATCTTGTTTACGGTAGCTGCCCTTTTTATCACTAGGCTTGAGGTTCCCTGCTTCGATTAAGTCTCGGATTTGTCCAATCCCTTCTTCTAAGGTCATCGCTGCTGGTCCAGCCTTTACCATTTTGAATCCATGCCATTCGGGGGGATTGTGAGATGCCGTTACTTGAATACCACCCGCTAAGTTGTATTTGCCAACGCCAAAATAATAGATATCTGTAGATATCGGGCCTACGTCGACTACGTCGACACCAGCATCGATTAACCCTCGAATTAAACTCTCTTTCAGTTCGTGAGAGTGGATGCGAACATCCTCTCCAACTAAGATTTCTCCGTTGGGTTTTAAGTATTCTGCATATGCTAGACCAATTTGATAAGCGAGGTCATTATCGACGTTTGTAGGAAATACTCCACGGATATCATAAGCTTTGAAGATACTTGCATCAACTTTCATAACCCTCCTTTTTCCTGATTAAGGTCTTTATCTTAGTAAATCTGATAGTAATAAGTCAAGGTGGTCGGTGTAGGACAATTTGGAGGTGCCGGATTTGATGGATAAATCAATCTTGAGGAGTCGCGCAAGACAATCTTCTAGTTGTTTATCCTGCCATTTGCTGGCCTGGGACTTGAGCTTACCGATCTGCCACGGGGCAAATTTGGGGCTTGTGCCCGACTTTACCATAATCAAGTAGCCAATTTGCCTAGCGATCATGGTAAAGGCAATAATATCCTCGGTATCTTTGATCGTTTGGTGGAGGAGATCTAGCGAGCGCTTGGCACTCCCGGGCTCTAAACTCTCGAGGAGCGTGAAGAGCGAGGTGGGAGCTTTGGAAAGTGAGATTTTGGCCGAACTAGCGAACTTGGATAAATTGGGTTTGGTTACTTCTTTTTTATCCCAGAGATAAATATTTTTGTCACCCTGATATTTGGCGAGTAAATCAAGACAGGCATCCTTTTCTTTGGATCTTAAGCGAGAAAGTAAGTTTTCGATCACTAGCGATTCGATAGAAAAGAGACTGGAGGTGGATAGAATTGACTCGAGATCGCGGGCGAGGAGCTTGTCCCCCTCTAGGGTGCGGATTTCGTGCCCGAGTGCTTTGTCTTTGTCTACTGCTAGACGAAGGAGTTGGCGAGAGGCAGCGGAGCCTTCTCCGTGAAATATATATAACATATAATTCTCAAATCCTAAATTCTCAAATTTTCAAATATTACTCGCTGAGTCTTAATTGATCACCTATGGTAATACCATTTTCTTCTGCCCAGCCCCCACGAGTCTCGAGGATGGCATTGACTGGCTCGCGTGGGGAGTAGGTCGGTAGCTTGTCACTCGTTTCGACTTTGACGTTCTGTGTAATATCGACGACCACTCCACCGCTCAACCAGATCATGTCGATAGGAAAGTGCATGTCCTTCATCCAAAAAATTGGCACATGATAATGGGTAAAACTAAATAGCATGCCGTCGATCTGACCCATATCACTGCGACCAGAAAGTCCCTTTTCCCACTGCTTGGGAGTACCAGCGACCTCGACTAAGAGCGGAATATCCTTGAGGTAGAGCTCGGTTTTGACTGGCAAACCCATGATGACGCGAAAAATGTTTTCGAGTTTAGAGAGGGCTCGTCCCGATTTAAAAAAAGGAGTCTCTGATGTTTGGTCACGAATAATTTGGGGCAAAGGGGACTTTTGCTTGACCTCGATAAACTTGGGCGAACCACTAGATTTGGGTAAATTGTAGATTGATTGACCAGAGGCAGAGTAGGCACCGTCTGTTTGATACAGAGAAAATTGGCCAAACTGCTCACCACCGCGCAAGACAAAGGGGGTGACGGCGACTACATTTGAATCGTTTTGCCAAATTTGCCAGGCATCACTCCAGTTTTGTGCTAAATGATCGGTTTTGAGTTTGGTTTGATCCCAGCCAGTTTCGGTAATAAAGACGGGCTTGGAGGCTAGTTTGAGAAGTGTTTGCTCACTACGATAACCGACAATGCTAGTTAAGCCGGTTTTTTTTGCTGAAGCAACAAAACCGGGATTGGGGTAGCTATGGCTAGACCATCCATCAAAATAGGTCCAGACCAGAGGATCGATAGCACTCATCCGGCTCAAGTAATTGGGAGCTGAGAGTGAGGTCGAGCTGTTGGGGAGAGCCGAGTCGAGCGACGGGCCAAGAAGAAAAAAATCGGTTGAGCGTTCCTTGAAAATGGAGTAGGCATTTTTAACGATCTCGGTATACTTTTCGGGATCGACTTTGCCCCCCCACTCCGTGGCTCTATTGACCTCGTTGAAGAGGATGATGTAGCGATTCTCGATTGGCCAATCTAGCTCTCCCAGGAAATTGGCAAAATCGACGAGGTCGGTATCGTGACCGGTAGCCCAGGTACCACCCTGCGGAATAGTGGTGATGCGGATAATCGGGATCAAGTGGAGATCTTTGGAGCGATGCATAAAGGTCTGCCATTTGTCCTTGTCACGATCGGTGGGCTGAATGGGGACTGTGACATAACCCCAGTCCCCCCCGTTGCTGTTGACGAGGCGCGCGCCATCTTCGATTTCGTCTGGACTGAGGATGTGGACGCCAGCTTTGTTGTTTGGTAGCGTGCGAGGGTCGTACAACGCCTTAGCGACTGTGACACGGTAGCACAGTGACACAGTGACAAGAAGGAGCACAATCAGAAACTTCTTCATTTTTTGGCGAGTCCCAAGTGTTTGTAGGCGAGATCGGTAACTACTCGCCCGGATTTGGTGCGAGTGAGTAGGCCCTGCTGGATGAGGTAGGGTTCGTAGACTTCTTCAATAGTACCAGCGTCCTCGGAGAGAGCGCTAGAGAGAGTCTCAACTCCGACTGGGCCGCCGTGATGATGATTGATGATGCGGGTAAGGAGCTCCCGATCTGAGGCGTCGAGCCCAAGCTCATCAATCTCTAATAGCTTGAGGGTCTCTTCAACGGCTTGGATAGATAAGTGATTGTTGTAGTTAATCTGGGCGGTATCCCGTGCACGACGCAGGAGCCTATTGGCGATCCGCGGAGTACCCCGCGACCGCTTAGATAGTGCCATGAGCGCCCCTTGATCGAGCGAGATCTTGAGGATGGTAGCTGAACGAGTTAGGACTTTAGCCAGGTCGTCATGAGAGTAGTACTCGAGCTTGTTGATAATGCCAAAGCGTGATCGCAAAGGTCCAGATAATGAGCCGTACATGGTAGTGGCCCCGACCAAGGTAAAGGGTTTGAGATCGACTGAGACTGTCCGAGCAGCGGGCCCTTTGCCCAGAACCAGATCGAGCCGACCGTCTTCCATGCCGGAGTAGAGAGTTTCTTCGACTACTTTGCTCAGGCGGTGGATCTCGTCGATAAAGAGTACATCCCCTGCTTCGAGATTGGTCAGGAGGGCAGCGAGATCTCCGGCGCGAGTCAAGGCGGGGCCAGTGGTGACGTGGATACTGCCACCCTGTTCGCTAGCGATGATGTGGGAGAGGGTCGTTTTGCCAAGCCCTGGAGGGCCGTAGAGGAGAACATGATCAATGGGTTCACCCCTCTTTTTGGCGGCGGACAAAGAAAGCTCTAGCGATTGCTTTAGTCTCGGCTGACCGACGAAATCCGAAAGCGATTTGGGGCGCAAAGTCGCATCGATTTGGATCTCTTCTTCGATGGCGGTTGGCTCTAGAATATTGTCCATCATTTTTTACCTAATTGTTTTAATACCAACGACAAGGCCGCGGATTCGGACAATCCCGTCAAATCAACGGATTCCAGGACTTTGTCGATCTCTCGCTTGTCAAAGGATAACTCCCTCAGGGCATCATAAATATAGGTATTGGCAGAGCTGACGGCGTCAACTAAGGTCTTACCTAAATCAAGAACGATTTTTTGGGCGGTTTTTTTGCCTAGTCCCTTGATGTGCGTGAGGAAATCGAGATCGCCGGTCGTAATCGCCGATTTGATGGAGGCGACGGAGGCGGCGTCTAGGATCCGACCTGCCATCTTGGGGCCAACGCCATTGACCTTTATCAACTCGAGTAGCAGATCTCGACCCTCTTTGGTCTGACAGCCGATCAGGCGAGGCAGCGATTCGTTTTCGAGATAGTGGTAGGTGTAGATGGACAAATCAGAGCCGAGCGGGAGACGACCGAGCCAGAGTCCGATCACCTCATAACCGATACCACCGACGAGGACCACAGCCCCGTCTGCCGTGTGGTTGAGTAAAGTGCCTGTTAGATAAGCGATCATAGTTATTTGATGGCCTGTGCGGTCAGGGCGACTGCGAGCGCATCGGTCGTGTCGTCGAGTAATTCTTTGGTGGCGATATGCAATAGCAATCCTACCATACGTTCTACCTCTAGTTTACCAGCTTTGCCGCTACCGGCGACGGCGGACTTGATGGTATTGGGTGAGTACTCGCTCCAAGTAAGACCGTGCTCTGCCAGGACGAATAGGACTACTCCCCTGGCCTGTGCGACGGAGATGACTGTTTTAAGATTTTTCTGGACAAACAGAGCTTCGATCCCGATTTTGTCGGGATGATATTTCAAAATTAGACTTTCGATTTCGGCGTGAATTTTGAGTAAGTACTCGGACGTCTCTGTGCCTTTTGGTAGTTCGATGCAACCGCAGCCTACGAGGACGGACCTTGAAGGGGTGCCATCGATGACTCCCCAGCCGATGCGATGGGTGCCTGGGTCAATGCCTAAAACTCTGGTCATGAATCTATCTTAAAGTTTTCCCGAACGAAAGGCAAATCTAGATATTTTTTCTAGATTTCTTCTAACTTCTACTGCACTTAATAGTTTATCAGGATCAAAACCCTCTACCTCACATTTTATAAGAGCTTGTTTTGTTTCTAGTAATTTTTTTTCTTTCTCAGGATTTTTATCGCCTCCTGAAGATAGTCCTTGTAGGTAATTCGCAGTTAAAAGTAAAGTAACACATAACGTTGCAAATGGATTGCCATAATTTGCCAAGAGTTTTTCATCATCGAGAGTTACAATTGGTTGTGGTTTATTCTCTAATACTATAATAAATTTATCGTATTCAAATGGTGGCATAAATTAGGTTTGACTGTGGCGAGGGCGGGCGCCTTTGTTGAGCGCTTTGATCGAGGCGTAGGCCTTGCGCAGAGCTGCTTCGGCCTCGGCGAATTCGAGTGCACGGGTCTTGTCGGCGAGGACTGCCTTGGCTTCTCGCTCGGCTTCTTTTACCTTGGCTTCGTCGATATCTTCGGCCCGAACAGCCGAGTCGGCCAAAACCGAGATATTGCCCTGATTGTCGACCTCGAGGAAACCACCAAAGATAGCCACCACTTGCTCGCCCGACTTGGTGGTAAAGCGCATGACTCCTTCTGTGAGGCGCGTCAGGAGCGGTACGTGAGATGGAAGGATGGTGATCTCGCCCTCGACTGTCTGAGCCGTGAGACTAGTTACGTCCTCGGTCAGAAGTCTTTTTTCTTGAGTCACGATGTCTAACGTCAATAATTTAGTCATAAATCATAAATTCTCAAATTCTCAAATGAGAAGATGAGTTATTTCCCTTTTTCGTAGGTCTCGATGACCTCGTCGATACTACCCTTCATGTAGAAATCGCCTTCGGGGATATGATCGAGTGAGCCTGACAAAATCTTGTCAAAACCGGCAATCGTGTCGGTGACTTTGACATATTTACCGGAGATGCCGGTAAACTGCTCGGCCACGAAGAATGGCTGAGTCAAGAAGCGCTGGATCTTACGGGCGCGAGCCACGACCAACTTGTCTTCGTCAGATAACTCATCGATACCAAGAATGGCGATAATATCTTGGAGATCCTTGTAGCGCTGTAACACCTTCTGTACAGCACGAGCGACGCGGTAGTGATCGTCGCCGACGATGTCGGGACTAAGCATCTTGGAGTTACTAACTAGTGGATCTACGGCTGGATAGAGTCCCTGCTCAACGAGCGCGCGCTCGAGCGCAATGGTACTGTCCAAGTGAGAGAACGTCGTGGCTGGAGCTGGATCGGTATAGTCGTCGGCGGGAACGTAAACTGCCTGGAACGAGGTAATGCTCCCTTTCTTGGTACTGGTGATCCGCTCTTGGAGGGCGGCCATCTCAGAGGCTAAGTTGGGCTGGTAACCGACAGCGCTAGGAATGCGACCTAGGAGAGCCGAGACCTCTCCACCTGCCTGAGAGAAACGGAAAATGTTGTCGATAAAGAGGAGTACGTCCTCGCCCGCGACGTCACGGAAGTACTCAGCGAAAGTCAGACCAGTCAAAGCCACGCGCAAGCGGGACCCAGGTGGTTCGTTCATTTGGCCAAAGACCATGGTGGTATTTTTGATAACGCCCGAATCTTTCATTTCGTGGTAGAGATCGTTGCCCTCGCGAGTGCGCTCTCCCACACCAGCAAACACGGAGTGACCAGAGTGCTCCTCGGCGATGTTCCTGATGAGCTCCTGCATGATAACGGTTTTGCCGGTACCAGCACCACCGAAGGCGGCTACTTTACCACCTTTGGCAAAGGGGGCGATCAGATCGACGACTTTGATACCAGTCTCTAGGATCTCGGCAGTTGAGCTCTGGTCGGTGAAGGATGGTGCCTGGCGGTGGATGGGTGAGAGATGATCGGCTTTGACGGGACCTTTATTGTCGATGGGCTCCCCTAGCACGTTAAAAATGCGACCGAGGGAGTCGGGACCAACGGGGACCGAGATAGGTGCGCCCGTATCCTCGACCGCCATACCGCGTTTGAGACCATCAGTGGTGGACATAGCGATAGCGCGGACCAATCCCTCGCCCAAGATCTGCTCGACTTCGAGAGTGACAATGCGGTCACCAGACTCGACTTTGAGGGCGTTGTATAGATTGGGGGTAAAGCCGTCAAACTGAACGTCGATAACGACGGAAACGATTTGGGTGATTTTGCCTAGTTTTTGTTTTTGCATATACTCCTTATTGTTTAATATTTTATTCGACAAGAGCCATGCGCGCAGTCGTGACATCCAAGAGTTCGCTGGTCACGGCGCTCTGTCTAGCTTGGTTGTAGTCTAGGGTGAGGCTACCGATAAGATCGCGAGCGTTATCGGAAGCATTTTTCATTGCCACCATTCTAGCACTATGTTCGGTGGCTCTAGCCTCGAGGATGGTTTGATAAAGTATCATCTCGATTTCGTAGGGTAAGAGTGATTCGAGCAAGGCAGAGGGTGAGGGCTCGATCGTATAGTCGGCACTAGTTGTGGCATCCTCGTTTTGGAGTGGCAAGATCTGGGTAAAAGTGATCTCATTCTGGAGAGTAGAGATAAATTTGGGGTAGGCCAAATATACTTTGCCTACTAATCCCTCCCGATACTGTTGCATGATGTAGCCAGCGACGCTACGCGACTCGGCAAAAGTGACGGTCTCACCTAGATCGTTGAATTTGGCGACTAGCTCGGACGAGCTACCTGGAGTGACCCACTTGGCTTTTTTGCCGACAGTGACGATCTTGATGTCACTATCCTGATTTTCTTTGACAAAGTCGAGCAAGCCACGATAAAGATTGACGTTGAGGCCGCCACAGAGACCTTTGTTGGTCGAAATGAGGACGACCAAGATAGAGTCGCTATTGTTGTGTGTGAGGAGAGGGTGACTAAAAGTGGTTGACCCCACTTTGGACATAATCTCTTTGAGCTTGAGGGTAAATGGCCTGGTAGCGAGAGCGGCTTCTTGGGCTTTTTTCATTTTGGAAGCAGAGACCATCTCCATGGCCTTGGTTATTTGGGCGATATTCTTGGCTGACTTGATACGACGTCTGATGCCGATGAGACTACCCATAGTTACTCACTTTCCGCCGCATAGAGATGGGCGCAAGCGGATTCTACAGTTTGGGCAGCAGAGAGTAGGTGCTTGAGGACATCGTCGGTGAGAGCCCCTTCTTTTTCGATGAGTTCGACCAGTTTTTGGCCGGCAGTAGCATTGCGCAAATACTCGAGGAAAGAGGTCTTCCATTCACTCATATTTTTGATGGTAATTTTGTTGGCGTGACCCTCGGTAACTGCCCAGATAAGAGCAACTTGGACTCCAACGGAATAAGGCTCGTCCCAACCCTGCTTGAGGATCTCAGAAACGCGCGCACCTTTGTCCAGCGAAGCTTTGGTTTTGGCATCTAGATCAGAGGCAAACTGGGAGAAAGCGGCTAGTTCGCGATACTGAGCGAGGTCTAGACGCAAACGACCGGCCACTTTTTTCATGGCTTTGATCTGAGCGTCGCCACCTACGCGAGAGACGGAGAGGCCGACGTTGACGGCTGGTTTGTAGCCGGAGTTGAACATGTCGGCTTCGAGGTAAATCTGACCATCAGTAATAGAGATGACGTTGGTCGGGATATAGGCCGAGACGTCGCCGGCTTGGGTCTCGATGATGGGGAGCGCGGTCAGAGAGCCACCACCATACTCTTTGTTCAAGCGGCAAGCGCGCTCGAGTAAGCGAGAGTGGAGGTAGAAAACGTCACCGGGATAAGCTTCGCGACCTGATGGACGGCGGAGGAGGAGTGAGATTTCGCGGTAGGCCCAGGCGTGTTTTGAGAGATCGTCGTAGATGATAAGGGCGTCTTGGCCGTGCATGGCGTAGTACTCGCCGAGGGCGGCACCGGCGTAGGGAGCGAGGAACTGCATAGAGGCGGGGTCAGAGGCGGTCGCGGCTACGATCGTGGTGTAGTCCATAGCCCCGTATTCTTTGAGGGTGTTGACGAGTTGGGCCACAAAGGAGCGTTTTTGACCGATCGTGACGTAGATACATTTAACGCCCTCTTTGGCTTGATTGATGATGGTAGTGATGGCAATACTAGATTTACCCACACCACGATCACCAATGATGAGCTCGCGCTGACCGCGACCCACGGGGATCATGGCATCGATCGCCACAATACCGGTCTGGAGAGGCTGGGAAACGTGCTGACGAGTGATGACACCAGAGGCAATGCGCTCGATAGGATAGATCTCCTCCCCGACTGGATCGGGCATGCCATCGATCGCAAAACCGAGGGGATTGACGATGCGACCGAGGAAGTTGGGACCGACTGGGATAGAGAGAATGCGACCAGTTGAGACGGCTCGATCACCGGACTTGAGATGAGAGTAAGAGCCCAAGAGCACAACCCCGACTTCGTGGGTGTGGAGTGAGAGAGCAAGGCCCTGGGTGCCTCCTGGGAACTCGATGAGCTCACTCATCATGGCGTCGCCTAGTCCAGAGACTTTGGCTACACCATCACCGATCGAGATAATCTCGCCGACCGAAATGGGTTTGACGGGAGCACTAAAAGATTCTGGTTGGGCCAGTTTTTTGGCTAAAGAAAGATCTAACAATTGACCATTGCCTTCTATCCTGATACCAGCGAGTAGCGAAGGATCGATGACTAGCTCTGGATTGCCAGTCACGCCTAGTTTGGACTCTGCTAGTTCGGTGGCATCCTTGAGCTGGGTAGCTGATAGTTTTTGGGCACTGACAATTGTGTAGGTCATAATTTATTTAGCTTTTAACATGCTAGTAGTAATCGACTCGATCTCTTTGGCAGAGAGCGATCCACCGAGAGCTTTTTGGGCTTGTTTGGTGGCGAGCTGGGCGATTTGCTTTTCGGCTTTGGCCCGATTAGACTCGATCTCTTTGTTGGCTGACTCGATCATGGCGGCTGATTCGGCTTTGGCTTTGGCCTTGGCTTCGGCGATGAGCTTGTCGGCTTTGGCTTTGCCGTCTTTTTCGGCTGCTGCGAGGATAGCACTGGCTTCCTTGCGAGCTTTGGCGATCTCGGCCTTTTTGGATTTTTCGGCATCTTCGGCGGCTTTCATGTTTTTGTCAGCGAGTGCCATACCCTCGTTGATCTTTTTGGCCCGCTCGTCCAGCATTTTGAGGACTGGTTTGTAGAGGACCTTGTTTAGAAGGTACATCACGACGCCAAAGTTGAAAATTTGGAAGAGAACTTGATAAATATTGATTTGCATAAGTAGAGCTCCTTAGACGAATTTAAGAATAAGGGCAATAACTAAAGCATAGATACCAAGAGCTTCGGCAAAAGCAAAACCAAGAATCATGTTGGTCTGAATTTTGCTGGCTGCTTCGGGGTTGCGGCCAATAGCCTGCATAGCACCCATACCGACTAATCCGATACCGATACCAGGTCCGAGTGCTCCAAGACCCATAGCTAGACCGACTGCGAGACCATTTAGGTCAACTGCGGCGGCTGCTTGTACTGTAGTTGCGACGTCTGCCATATAATTTTCTCCTTATATATAATTAACTAAATTAACAAGGTTAAGCGTGAGCCTCGTCTCCATGACCTAAGGTGGCCATGTTCATAAAGACGGTAGACAGCATGAGGAAGACGAGTCCCTGGATGAGACCGACAAAAATCTCGAGGGCGTAGAAAGGAATCGGAGCACCAAGGGGGACCAAGAAGGCCATGACGGCGATCAAGACCTCACCCGCAAAAATGTTGCCGAATAAACGGAAGGCAAAAGAGAGGATTTTGGAGAGATCGGAGATGAGCTCGAGGATACCGACAAAAGCATTGATAGGATTGCTAAAGTCGAAGAATTTTTTGAGGTAGTGCCAGCCCTGGAACTTGAAACCGTAGTACTGGACGAAGAACATGGCGATCAGGGCGAGAGCGATCGTGGTGTTGAGGTCGGCAGTAGGCGCACGCAGGATCGGGATAAATACTTCTTTGCCGTGCAACTCACCGTTGAACCCTACTGAGCCGGCGCCTGGGAGGAGTCCTGACCAGTTGCTAGGCACGATAAAAATAAAGAAGCTCATGACAAGTGGGAAGAATAGTTTGGCTTTGGTGCTACCTGCAATACTCTCGACAATGCCGTAGAGACCCTCGATCATTAGCTCGAAAAACATTTGGAGACGGGACAGCTTGCCTTTTAAGCTAAAGTTGCGTGTGGCTAGATAGACGAGGACAAGGAGGATGGCGGTGATGACGGTACTAGTGGCGAGCGAGTTGGTGACAGGGATACCAAGGAAGTGGAATACTGGCTCCGCATTGATTGAAATGTGTAAGGATGACATACGGGTATTTATGATATCAGGCAACTATTATTTATGCAAGACTGAATTTGACATCAGTGCTATGCCTAGTGATATTTATACAACATCTCAGTAGTTTTTAAAAGTATTAAAGCACTATGAAACTGAGGAGATTGTTCCCAAAAGTCGTTGTAACTGTTAAAATGTACCTTGTGGGGCCTATAGCTCAGCCTGGTTAGAGCACCTGCCTTTTAAGCAGGGTGTCCTGGGTCCGAATCCCAGTGGGCCCACAATTTTAAACCTTGGCCCTATCGTCCAGTGGTTAGGACACTTGGTTTTCATCCAAGTAACTAGAGTTCGATTCTCTATAGGGTCACTTTATGTCAGCAGCTGCTAAAAAGGAGTTTGGATTATTCCCCCCTGAGGCCGCGGAAGGTGCTGAGCAGATTAAGATCCATCAACGAGTGATAAGAGTAACAAATTCACGTCTGCTACCTTTAGGTATTCGTGGTAATGAGGAAAGAGGTAATGTCCAAAATTTGGACATGGCCGAACAAGTAATGAAGGCAATGGAGCTACATTCATCTTCAAGAGATATTCAAGTTTGCTGGATGAATTATCCAAGAAGCTATGAACAAAAATCAGTTGACCTAGTATATATTCGATTTCCATTTACATTGGATAGTTCAGTAGAAAATGTTTTAGTAAGACTACAGACTGAGGAAAATATGGGCGCTAAGCTTCAAGAAAGCATATTGTCTAGGTTGGAGAATCCAAGTACACACATCGAAACTTCTAGACAACTTCTAGCACCGAATGCAGGAAGCACTCTGGATTTATCTAGTATGAAAGCCGATCATTGCGTACATATTCAACAGTCTGTTTTTGAAATTGCAAAAGAAGCATACACAGCAAATAATCCTAAAAAAACATATGAGCGAAATAGGCAAATCATCATTCGTAGCGGAGAGCCTGTAGTTATAGAGGACAGTAAAACTGGCTTACTACCATTAGGAGATTTTGTTGATCGGTCTATCTTTTTCAGAGTTGATCCAGAGAAAAATAATAGGCTGCATAATAGTGAATAGTTAAAGCCATAACTCCCTCATTCCTGGCAGATGCACCGGGTGTGGAGTTTTGGAATTCAATTAATCACCCATCAAATTTAAAACGTGTTTTAGCGCTTGACGACTTTTATCAACATCGTCAACCGCATCTATAGCAGGCATTGCTTCGACACGGTTAGACCAGATTATTAGATTCTTTGCGATTGTATCCAAAGATGTTGTATTTGGGAGTAGGTTAATCATAGCGAGGAAATCATATCCAAATATTGTACTATCCTTTATTGCTCTTGTTCTCCCAGCCAATTTTCTGAGAGTTTGAATAACAGC
>DALYDJ010000001.1:11103-13627 GCA_031973275.1 Candidatus Woesebacteria bacterium | reverse complement strand
ATACTTCATCTTGATTTTCGATTACAGAATTAAGGTATGTAGGCCCGACTACTGGTTGGCTGAATCCGTCTGTGCTCCCGTAATACGTTTCGTGTTTTTCTTCATAACGATACTTAGGAATGAAATTGGCGTACTGAGTGTATACAGTCGAAATATCATTCTTTAAGTCTATCCACTTTTGAACAACTGGCCAAAAGTGTTTTGTAATTAAGAACCCTGCAACTGGTGCTAAAAACAGTACTACGTATTTACTTAGAATTTGCCAGAGATATCTCCAGTCAATCATGTTAAATATATCGTTCATATTTATTGACAGTCTGCATCGCAGGCGATCCCATCATTATCTGCGTCCCTTGCCCCACAGCCACAGACATTCAACTGATATTGAGCCTCTTCACACGAGGACATGTTGGGGCAAGTCTTGGAGCAGTTGCAACTAAATCCATCACTTGTAACAACTGGAGCTGGCGTAGGAGTGGGTTTGGGCGTACTGACCACAACAAGCTTAGGTGTAGGCACTGGTGTTGGTTTTACTGTTGGCTTTGGGGTTGGTGATGGGATAGGACTAGGAGAGAGTTCAATAAATCCCTCGGCAGTGTCGAGAGTTGTAACACTGTTATCGGTTTGTGTAGTCTCTACCGTGGCAGAAAACGACACCGGAGAAGCAATACTCTGCTGAACTGCTTTGTTGCCATCGCTAGAGTTGGCAAATCCAATTAATGTTGCTCCGACTAATAGTGCACCAATCAATTTGTTTTTCATAAGTCGATTATAACCTCATATGGTCACTAAATTATCGCTAGGTAATTATCAAAATTGTCCCGGCCACTGCTAACAGTGAGCCAAGAATTTTCTGAATTATATTATCCGTTTCTCTCAGGAAGATGAGTGCTAGGAATACGGTAACGATCGTTTGAGTCGCCATGAGTGGTCCGATCTGGGTCGCATTCCTACCCAGCTGGTAGGCATTAAACATAAATAGGGTAGCTAAGGTGTCGTTGACTGAGACCGTGATGATATTGCCGAGATTCTTTGGCTTTGCGTAGAATGATAACTTTTTCAAAACTCCAGGATACAAGATTAGAATGATGATCGAGCTCAGGAAGGAGCAATAGACGAGGAACGAGGTGCTGTCAAAATCGCGCAAGACATAGAATGATAAAATTTCGCCGGTGGCATAGCTAGCTGCAGCCAGGAGCACATACCAGACCCCAGAGTTAATGACAAATCTCTCTTTCCGCCACTGCGCTACCATCACCCCTACTACTATCAGGACTCCGGCCAATAGTTTT
Organism: Candidatus Woesebacteria bacterium; assembly: GCA_031973275.1. Lineage (GTDB taxonomy): Bacteria > Patescibacteriota > Microgenomatia > UBA1400 > UBA12108 > CAJAUT01. Next base: position 12,335 of record DALYDJ010000001.1, on the reverse strand, counting down.
TGGAGCGTAATCGACTCTCCCAGAAATAGGATGGCTCCAACCAGCGACCATAGCTTGGAGGTTGTGAGCAATATAGTGTGTTGTGAGGCCTCGATATACTGAAAACCTTTAAAGGCAAAAATACTCCCAATTGTGATCAAGATCGCGATCAGTAGGAATGATGGGAGCTGAGAAAGGGTGAGATAGCTCTTGAACCCTCCTTGATAGATGGCAATAGCTATCCCTAACACTCCGACGATGGTGGTAAACATGAAAGCCTGCGCATTGGGATCTGACTGGCTATCCCGCATCAATACGCGGTGAAATAATCCGTTAACTGAGTACAAGAGAATGCTAAGTGCAACAAGTATCTGCCAAGTCATTAGTGGTGATTATAAAGCTTTTAGGACTTCTTGGCTTCGCGGATTTTGGTGGCGGCTTTGCCGATCAGATCGCGGAGGAAGTAGAGCTTGGCGCGTCTGGTGAAACTAGTCTTTTTGACTTCGATTTTGGCGACCACTGGAGCGTGGAGAGGGAAAATCTTCTCTACGCCGATACTACCGGTGGCGATCTTGCGGACGACAAAAGTAGGATCGTCTTTGGCGTGGATGGCGATCACGACACCTTCAAAAATCTGGATACGAGACTTGTCCCCTTCTTTGATACTCTGGTGCACGCGGACGGTGTCGCCGACGTGGAAAGTAACTTCTTTGTGTGTTGCTGAGTTGGCCATATGCACGCTCCGCGTGAGGTTCTAGATTCTAGATGTTAGAGTCTAGGAAATTTGATAACTTTGATATTCTATCAGGTATGCGATTTTTGAGCAATGGGAGTCTACTAGATCGCTTCCATCATTCCTAGCAAGTATAGATATGTATTGCCTTCCATATGACCTGTAAGCATAATGTTTTTATATTTGTAAGGTCTTAGTTTTATTTGACTATCTGTTTTCGGGTCTAATTTTTTGAATGTATTCCGTACGCGTTCACGAAGATAGACTGGAACAGCGTTATCTGGTTCAAGAATGTACTGCGAGTCAGGAAATCCCGCCCCGATTCCTTGAGCGATTGTTAAGAACCCAGTTAAGAGTTCAAGGTTTTGAAATATTAGCCTGTGAGGGGTTTCAGGGCCATCATCGTCTAACATAACAACAAATGGTTCAGGTGCATGATAAAAGCCAAAGAATTGACCCTCGTTGCCACTAATCGCAATACTAGTCATAGTTGAGTTATGTTAGCAGATTTTAGATATTC
>DALYDJ010000001.1:0-11093 GCA_031973275.1 Candidatus Woesebacteria bacterium | reverse complement strand
CAGAAATTGGACCCAGTTCTTTTAAAGTATCCTCACCAGCGGCAATCTGCATCATTTCTGATACTTTTTCAAAATCTTCATTTTCATCCCAAGTAAATTCAATAACTTTTTTAGATAACATAAACAAAATATTAAATTTTTAGACTTGCATTGAGGAAGGCAAGAAAGACGGGGTGGGGAGACAATGGGCGAGATTTGTACTCCGGGTGGGCCTGGGTGGCCAAGAAGAAAGGATGAACAGTGGTAGGTAGCTCGATCATCTCCACAAAGAAATCGTCGGGTGACGTGCCCGAGATGACAAACCCTTTGTCCGTGAGCTGTTGGCGATAGTCGTTGTTGAACTCGTAGCGATGGCGATGACGCTCGGAGATCTGGGTCGTGCCGTAGATACTCTCTGCCAACGTGCCAGCTTTTAGTACGCAATCGTAGGCCCCAAGCCTCATACTGACACCATTGCCCTTGATCCGCTGATATTTGGGGTCAAAAGGAATGTCGTGAACAATCGGATAGCTAGTAGCTGGATCGATCTCGGTAGAGTTAGCCCCCTGGAGTCCGAGAACATCTCTGGCGTACTCGACCGCAGCGAGTTGGAGGCCGTAACATAGTCCGAGGTACGGGATCTTGTGTTCGCGGGCATATTTAATCGCCTCAATCTTGCCTTCGGTGCCACGAGCACCCCAGCCAATCGGGACAATGATACCCTGTACTCCCTCTAGCTGAGAGGTCCCCTCTTTTTCGATCACGGCAGAATTGATACTCCTGATGTCTAGCTCGATCCCCAAATGGATACTCGCGTGGTCGAGCGCTTCAAATAGTGCATGATAACTGTCTTTGAGGTTGTAGTCGCCGGTTTTGAAGTATTTGCCGACAATAGCAATGGTAAGTTTTTTACTCTTGGTAGCGAGAGCTTTTTCCACAAACCCTTCCCAATCTGCGAGATCAGCTGTCTTGTCACTAAGCCCGAGCTTGGCTAGGACCTTGGTATCAAAGCCTTGCTTGGCAAACTCAAGAGGTACTTGGTAGATACTCGGGAGGTCTCGATTGACGATCACGTCCTCCGGATACATATTACAAAACAGAGCAAGGCGATCGCGACGGCGGACGTCCAGATCCCCCTCTGTGCGGGCTACCAGGAAATCGGGCTGAATAGACATGGCGTTGAGCTGTTTGACGGAGAGCTGGGTAGGTTTGGTCTTGGGTTCGCCCACGTGAGCGGGGGTCGGGAGATAGGAAACATGGACATGGACCACGGTGTCACGCTCGCGGAGCTTCATGATCCGACTGGCCTCGTAATACAAGACATTCTGGTACTCGCCAGCGGTACCACCTAGCTCGACTAAGCAGATCTCGGCAGAGTCCTTTTCGGCGGCAGACTTGATGCGAGAGATGATCTCGTCAGTGACGTGGGGGATAGCCTCGATATCTTCGCCGCCGTAGCCATTCTCGCGCTCGCGGTCGATCACCGATTTGTAAATCTGGCCCATGGTGATGAAGTTGTGGCTACCCAAGTTCTTGCCCAGGAACCGCTCGTAGTTGCCGAGATCCATGTCGGTCTCGGTGCCGTCTTCGCACAAGAAAGCGTCGCCGTGCTCGAGGGGATTGATGAGACCTGAGTCGATATTGAGATAATTTTCGCATTTGACCACGGTGACGGCGTAGCCTTTGGCTTGTAGCAGCATGGCGAGGGAGCTAGTGGTAATACCTTTTCCCAGAGAGGACAAAACACCACCAGAAATGAAAATGTATTTAGGGTTCTTGAGCGGCATAGTCTATTCTACTATTTTTATGATGACTTTGTCACTAGTTGTTATTTTTTATATGAATATTTCCAAGAATGGCTGCCAAATTGATAGAAAGTATAGGGAGAAATTCAAGTGCGATATCAGAGATTTTTTCTGATCTACCTAGCGCCCGTCCGCACAGGTAGGCGCCCCACAAATCGGCTACTATTCCGAAGACCAATAAGGCAGTACGTCCTAAGCGCTCAGGTGACATAATGACGAGATAATACCATTATAGGACTATAGTTACAAGATTTCACTGACTGGGTGAGCGGATGAAGACTCAAAATTGGCATAGAGATCGGTGTGGTAATCGCCCTCGCCGACGTAGGTAGACTCTCCCCGGAGGATCCGCTCTAGTGGGAGACAGTGCTTACAACCGCCCTCCCCCTCTGGGCACTTGAACCGCTCGAGCTGTCGAGCTAGTTTCATTTCTTTGCCTATTTTCATAACTAGTTCTTTGGATTTTTCTAAATCGGGGAGCTTTTTCTCGATGGGGAAATCGTCACGACCAATGTACCAGTAACTAGCCTTTTTGACCTCGCGTGTCTGGCAGTTGTGGGCGAGCAGATAGTAGATGGGGAGCTGGAGGGAGTCTACAGCTTCTTCCCTGACGCCAGTTTTGAAATCGATGATATGGACACTATCTTCGGACTCTAAGTACTCGAGCCAGTCGAGTTTGCCACAGAGCATGAGACCATCATCCTCGGAGAGCCAGTACTGAGGGAGATCCATTTTGATTTTGACGGCTTTTTGTGCCAGCGGCCCTGGATGAGCCATGACCCGGCGTAGCATGTCTTCCCCACGCTTTTTGTAGCTCTCTTCGGTTGGGGCGTCGCTAAAGCCACCCATTTGACCAGAGACCTTTTTCCAGGCGGTTTGAAAACGCTCGACAAGGGATACTTCAAAACGTTTGCCTGTTGGCATGACAGAGAGCGACTCGAGCACTTCGTGCACGGCTGAGCCGAGCGCCATACTGGGGGTGATAAGGGAAATTTTGTGGCCACTGCGGGGATCACGGTAGATACTACTCAAGTAGTAAGCACGGGGGCAGTTTTTGAAGTTGCTAATTGAGGAGTGGGACAGCCAGATCGCAGAAAATTTGTCCATAGCAATAGTATATAGTACTTGGTATATGGTGCCTAGTTTGAGATCGACAATAAGTGGGATCTGGAAGAACTTTCACGCTAGTTATGCGTGGCGGATGATAGTCGGGAGCTATATGGTTGCGATCGTGGGAGGACTGACCTGGTTTGTATATGACCAATTTTTGGTACAAAAGTCGCTAGTAAAAGAGATCGAGAGAGCAGAGATCACGATCAAAGAATTGAGCGAAGTATCGAAGCAGTATGAGCTCCTCAAAGCTGATGACCAAGTAATAAAAAATGCCAGCTTGAGTGCAGAAATCGAGATGATCCATCAAACATACTCTGCTGGTGCAAAGCTATTTGAGGATAGAGCTGACCTCGTGATTACTGTCGGAAAGATCGCGACAGTCGATAAAGAACTCGCAAAATTTTTGAGTCTCCTGTCGGATAAAAAATGGCAAGAAGCTCAAGAACAAACCAAAAAGACGCGCAGTGAGATAGATAAAGTGGTTGCGGCAAATGTACCAAAAGTCTCAGCACTGGCAGCTGCACCAGCGAGCAACACGGCGCCGGGATCGGGATACGCGAGGCAAAAAGTCTCGACCTTGCGGGGCGAGTTTGTGGTGGCAATGGTGGTGGCGCCAGGCGCCCGAGCGGTGATCGAGACCGCCAATGAGAGTGATTGTAGCGATAACTGTCCGACCAAGAGTCTGGCAGAACACGTGGCGGCGTCGGGCGGCTTTGCTGGGATCAACGGAGCATATTTTTGTCCCCCTGATTATCCGCAATGTCAGGGCAAGGTGAATAGCTACGATACTCTGGCAGTAAACGGCAGAACCAAGGCAGTACTCAACCGTGCAAACAACGTGTATTCTAGTGTGCCACTAGTTGCGGCGTATGGTAGTAGCCTGTCTTTTTATGATCAAACTGTACACTGGGGACCGGATGGGAGCGGTGGAGGAGGTATAGCCAACTACCCACGACTCCTCCGAGATGGATCGGTCGCAACAGAGCAAGACAATGGTAAAGGGACACGCGGATTTGTCGGCATGAAGGACGGCGCGATCGTGATCGGACATGTGTTTGCGGCCTCTTTTGCCGATACGGCGGAGGTACTAAAAACCCTCGGATTACAGAATGCGCTAAACCTAGATGGTGGTGGATCGAGTGCTCTATGGGTAGATGGTGGATACAAAGTAGGACCAGGGCGGAGCCTGCCGACTGCGATAGTGCTAGTACGGTAAATCACAAATCCTAAATTCCCTGCCTGCGCAGGCAGGTCAAATTCTCAAATTGATCGAGGGATGGAACGCAAGAGTTTGCGCATTTCTTTGGTCCGGGGATAATACTTTTCGACCATTGCCCAGAAGCGTGGACCGTGCCCCTTCCAGCGCAAGTGCGCGAGCTCGTGGACGACGACGTAGGAGACTGCTTCCGGCGGGGTAAAGCGGAGTGCCAGATTAAATGATAAGATCCCTGACGGGGCACAGGTGCCCCAGTAGGTATGGACGTGAGTGTAGCGGAGGCCGGTAGGGTGCAGATCCATTTGTTTTGCGTACTTTTGGATTTCTGATTCGATGAATTCTTTTAGCTGACTTTCGCTAAAATGCTCAACTTTGGGAGCAATTGGTTGAGAGAGTTCTTTTAATCTTTTCTCGACCCACTGCTCTTTTTGACTGACGAATCGGTCGATCAAGAACTTTGGCATGAGATAAGGCGCGCGAGCAACTACCTCGCCAGCAGAAGTAACCTGGAGAGAAAGGGATCGCTTGTGGGCCCTGATCAAAGTGTATTCCACCTGAGATTATTTCTTGAATTTAATCTTGTCTGTAAGAATCAAAAGCAGAAAGGCGATAAATAATACTCCCCATACTACGCTAGCTTGATTTAACACTGATGGGTCAAACATACATTCTCCTTAACATTGATATGGATAGATATAGACACATAATACCATACCCAAGATAGATCAAAATCGAAAACCAAGATTGAGCATTTAAAAAAGATGCAATAATCCACGCCACAGACATATTTGAGAAAAATTCGGATAGTTGTCTTATTTGAGATTTGTTTAAAACTATTTGCATAATTAGATAATATCAAACTTACTTCCCAAAGGCGATGGCATCACGGACGTGAGTAGCAGACCCCATCATAGAGCCGTAAGTGATAGAGTACTCACCCCACTTGTTATTGAGAGAGTCGAGTGAGGCGACGAGTGATTTTTGCTTGATGGTATCCTCCAGACAACTGAGCTGACCAGAATCGTAAGTGAGTCCAAAACAGGTGACGGCAATTTTTTTTACTGGTGAGCTAGGTTTAGACCCTAGAAACTGCTGGTAGAGGGCAACGGCGCTGGCGAGGAGTGAGGCATCGTCAAAGATAGCATTACTGCCATGGTGAGTGGTATGCCAAGTCGTAGAATCGCTAAAGTTGAGGGCTAGGCCGATCCCCGTAGCATAGGCACCGCTCTCACGCAGGCGACGGGCGGCCTTGGCGATTAGTTTGGCTAGGATAGGTCGCCACTCCTCGTAGCTCATGGGACGGGGCAAGACATAGGACTGGCCATAACTGCGACGGCTAAACTCGATATCATCTACCTCGTATCCCCTAAGGCGCGTGTACCAGTAGCGACCGAGGATGGACTGGAAAGCAGATTTAAGGGTTTGGATATCTGCCTCGTAAAATTGGGTGGGAGTAAAAATGCCGACACGGTGCAGACGAGCTTCATTGCGCACGTTGATCCCGCAAAATTCTTGGAGATTGATACTGCTATAAACATCCATAAAATTGGACTGGTCGATGATGTCAAAACCGTCGGGCTTGTGCAGACCAGAAGCTAGCTTGGCTAGGATCTGATTGGTAGAGACACCAATTGAGACCCGGAGATAGTCGCCGATCTCGGACTTAATGCGGGACTTGATGTCTGTGACTATTTTTCCTATGGGGTCAGACCTTCCCCGCTGATTGTCTAGGCGGGGTTGGGCACTTCCTTCAAGGTCTGACCCCTTAATCACAGGGAGCGTCAGAGCGAATTCGTCGATGGATTTGGAGATGACGTGGTCGGAATAATCCTCCAAGAGCTTGGCGAACCTGGCATGCACCTCTCTGTATTTGTCGGGATCGGCTTCTCGCACGATCAGGAATGGACACAGCTCCTGAGCATCGCGTACGGACATACCGGTTTTGATACCGTAGAGCTTGGCCTCGACACTGGGGGCAAGGATGGCGCCGTATGACTGGGCATAGGCGGCCACCACGATAGGCTTGCCTCGCAGGAGTGGATTGGCTTGCTGCTCGACGCTGGCAAAGCAAGAGTTGAGATCGATGTGCATGACTTGCGGCTTGGCAGGATTAAAGGCCAAGCCTGCAGTGTCACGGTGACACAGTGACACGGTAGCACTAGTCGGGTAGGCCATCGGAGACCTCCTCGAGAGTCCAACTCAAGTTGTCAGCGTTTAGGTTGAGACGGAAAAAGAGATTGCCACCAACGACAGAAAATATATGGTGGCGAGTAATGCCGTCACGATAGGTGTGGCGGAGGCCAACCTGTGAGACAGAATATTCGTGATGACCCCATTTGAGGGAGAGGGGGCGGACAGAGCGAGCATCGGCGTTGTAACCTGTTATGACAGAAACTGGTTCGGATATTCTTTGGATCATGACTTAATCATAAACCGAAGGAATAACGAATGTCAATAATAGCTATTGACTGAATTGGTATGATTTAATGATGGAATTTGAACAAATTGTGAAATTAGGTGCACACTTAAAATATTTGATAGATAACCTAAGTCCAAATCAAATATTGGCTTACGAAGCAATATTGGCGTGTCTACCATGTCTTGGGACTACAGGACTTTTAACTGTATTTTTACTATTTTATGGAAATAAAGATCCTAATCATGGAGAGAATTGATTTGGAGGAGGTCCCCAATTTCCTTTTTGAGCGCGGGCGTATAGGCAATCCCAAAGGGTAACTTTAGCTCTCGGACGTCGTGGGCATTCTGGAAGGCCAGCGTGATCTGAGTCTCTCCCCTATTACTCTGGAGCAAAGTATTGAGGGCGAGCAGGGTGGCTTTGCTCGTGCCACGAGGTACGACGATGGTATTGAGATCGGCGGGTACAGACGGGTTGACACCTACAGCGTCGGTGTCCGGGATTAATTCGATGGTGTCGACGATAAAGGATAAACGATCCTCTTTTTCGTCAACCTTGCCTTTGACGATCACAACCGAATTGGGGATAAGAAATGTTTTGACCTCGGCATAGGTCTTGGGGAAGACGACGGCCTCGATCTCACCCGCTTCATCAGCCAGGAGAAGGAAGGCCATCTCCTGCTGTTTGGTTTTGGTGACCACAGTCTTGGCAGTTTTGATAATGGCGGTCACGGTAACTTTTTGGCCTTTGTAGTCGCTTAACTCCACTAGTGGCTTGCTCCACTCTGAGCGCGACTGTTTGAGTAGTTTTTGACTGGGGTGTTCGCGGAGGTAGATACCCAGGAGCTCGCGCTCCATTTCCATGAGTTTGCGATTGTCAAACTCGTCTTTGGTCGATTGCCAGTCGTCTACAAGGCTGACCTCCTCCTGGATGAGACTATCAAATAACCCACCCTGGTTACTATCTTTTTCTGCTCCCGACTTGCCTACTTTGGTACGGATCCGGTCGATTTCGTCTAAGATAACCGCTCTTTTGCCAAAGGTGTCAAAAGCACCCACTTTGATCAGGCTCTCTAGGACCCGCTTGTTTGATTTTTGGGTATCGACACGGGCGATAAAGTCGGTAAAGCTCTTAAACTCCCCTGCTCCAGTACGTTCGAGCAAAATATTGTCGATGGCGGCGGTCCCCACGTTTTTGATAGCCGTAAAGCCAAAGCGAATTGCTTGGTTGCCGAGCGATTTTTTGTCGGCCTCGATCTTGAAGTCTGCTTCGGAGCGGTTGATGTCTGGAGGTAACACCACGATCCCCATCGTCCGACATTCTTCGAGTGAGAGACTCATTTTGTCTTCTTTGCCTGACTCGGCCGACATGAGAGCCGTCATGTACTCGACTGGATAATGAGCCTTGAGATAGGCTGTCTGGTAGGCAATCATGGCATAAGAGGTAGCGTGAGCCTTGTTAAAGCCGTAGCCGGCGAAGCGCTCGATGAATGACCAGACCTTTTCGGCTAGACTTTCGGAGTAGTTGAGCTTGACCGCCTGGGCAATAAACTTTTTGTGCTCTTTGTTCATGGTCTCGATCGATTTTTTACCCATGGCGCGACGCAAAATATCGGCTTCGCCCAGACTATAGCCAGCCATGACGTTGGCGATCTTTAAAACCTGCTCTTGATAGACAGCAATCCCGTAAGTTTCGGAAAGGATTGGTTTGAGGTCAGGGTGGAGATAGACAATACTGTCCGGCTCGAGCTTACCTTTGACAAACTCGGGGATCAGGGCCATAGGACCTGGCCGATAGAGCGCGATCAAAGCGACAATATCCCCAAAGACGTCGGGCTTGAGCTGCTTGGCAAGCCGGCGCATACCGGGAGACTCCATCTGGAAGACTCCGGTTGTTTCGCCGCGACCTAGCATGTCAAAAACAAGCTTGTCATCGAGGGGTAAACCGGAGAGATCGACCTTGCTTTCGCGGGTAGAATCGATAATCCGAATCGCGTTTTGGAGGATGGTGAGATTGCGCAAACCCAGGAAATCCATTTTGAGGAGACCAATGGCATCTGGTTTGACGTTGAGATCGATCGCGTACATATCGTACTGAGTCGTGATCTTGCCCTCTTTGGAGTCGCGCTGGAGAGGAGTGTAATTGGTCAGAGGGGCGTCGGCGATAATCACGGCGGCGGCGTGGGTACTAGAGTGGCGCGCCACTCCCTCGACCCGTTTGGCTAAATCGAGCAACTCTTTGTATTTGGGATTCTTATACAACTCCTGGAGCTCGGTGACACTAGTTAAGGCTTCGTCGATACTGCTACCTACGGGGATGAGCTTGGCTAAAAGGTCGGGATCGGAGTAAGGCAAACCGAGCACCCGTCCGATATCGCGAATGGCGGCCCGAGCTTCCATCGTCCCAAAAGTAATGACTTGGGCGACACGATCAACACCATATTTATTGGTCACATACTCGATGACGCGATCGCGAGAAACATCGGCGATATCGACGTCGATATCGGGTGGACTGGGGCGCTGCGGATTCATAAATCGCTCAAATTGCAGACCATGCGCGAGAGGATCGACAGAAGTGATGCGCAAGATATAAGAAACAATGGCACCAGCGGCCGAGCCACGACCCGGACCAATACGAATACCATTACTCTTGGCCCAGTTGATGAAATCTTGGGTAATCAAAAAGTAGGAGGCGTAGCCCTTGGAGCAAATGACGTCTAGCTCGTAATCTACCCGCGTTTTGATCTCGGGACTAGGATTTGGGTAGCGGGCATTGATTTTTTCGTAAACCATATCGTGCAAAAATTCTTCGGGTGATTTGCCTGGCGGAACGGGGAATTTGGGGTAGATCATTTTGCCGGTCGGGATAACGAGATCGACTTTGTCGACGATTTTGCGAGTATTGCTTAAAGCCTCGGGCAGATCTGCAAACAAATCAGACATCTCTTCTTTGGATTTGAGATAAAAAGTCGGTGAGTCGATCATAGTAAAACGATTTTTGTCGTCCAGGGTGGTGCGTGTCTGGATAGCCAGGAGCGCGTCCTGAGCTCTGGCGTCGTCTTTGCGCACGTAGTGGACGTCGTTGGTAGCGATAATCGGGATCCCGAATTTGCGGGAGAGCTTGAGGAGCTCAACGTTCACTGGTTTTAAATCTTTCTCTAGTCCGTCGTGACGCTGGAGCTCGAGATAATAATCGTCGCCAAAAAGCTGTAAAAAATCCTTGACCCGCAGCTCGGCCTTGTCGATCTCGCCTTTGAGGAGATACTGGGGGATCTCACCAGCTAGACAACTAGAAGTCGCGATTAGACCCTCGTGATACTTGACTAGAGTCTCCCAGTCGATGCGTGGTTTGTAGTAAAACCCCTCGAGATGAGCGGTCGAGTTGAGTTTGAGGAGATTGTGATAGCCTGTGAGGTTTTTAGCTAAAAGTAAAAGGTGATTAGTTTTAAACTCTCTGGATTTGTCGGTCCGATTACCGGCTGTGTAGTAGGCCTCCATCCCGATAATGGGCTTGATGCCGTTACTGCGCATGGTGTTGTAAAAGTGAATGGTGCCGTACATGGCGCCGTGATCGGTCAAGGCAAGTGCATCCATGCCGTATGATTTGGCGGCGACTGCCAAGTCTTCGTCTTTGCAGAGACCATCGAGCAGAGAGTATTGGGAGTGAACGTGGAGATGGGTAAAGTCAATTTTGTTTGGCATACTGCTTACAGCTTACAGCATACGTTAAGACAGGGAAAGGTAATCGGACTAGATCAGAGTATCACGCAGTAATTTGTTGACTATACCTGGGTCGGCCTTGCCGGCGGTGGCCTTCATGACTGCGCCGACGAAGAAGCCGAGCGCGTTTTGCTTGCCTGCCTTGTAGTCGGCTACGACAGCGGGGTTGTCGGCGAGGATCTTTTCGATAATAGGTTTGAGTACCGAGTCATCGGTGATTTTGCCCTCTGATTTGGCTTGGAGTGATTTGAGATATTCTTTTGGGCTGACTTTTTGGTAGTCGACTTTTTTGTTGACGAGATCTTTGGCTGCTTGCCCAACCAATTTGGGATCAATATTTTTCACTTGATCAAGATAATCCATCATTACTTGATTACCGACAATAATTTTGGCGGCACTTTCGGCGATCCCGCTAGCAATGAGAGAATCAAGTTTGGCGCTAGGTAGCTCGGGGAGACGTGATCTTATTTGCTCGACCCAGTCGCGAGAAATAACGAGTGGAGGAATATCTGGGTCAGGGAAGTATCGATAATCGGCCGCGTCTTCTTTGGTTCTTTGCGAGACAGTGGTACCTGTATCGGCCCGGTAACCCCGAGTTTCTTGGACACGAGTCCCTCCTTTATCTAGTATCTCGGCGTGACGCGCGTATTCGGTAGTTAAAGCATTGGCGAAGTAGCGGAACGAGTTGATATTTTTGACCTCGACTTTGTAATTTGGTAATTGCGGGATGACACGGGGGTCGTCCCCTACGAGGGCCAAAGATATATTTGCCTCTAATCTCATTGACCCTTTTTCCATATCACAATCAGAAATGCCAAGAGACCGAATGATGTCGCGCACTTTTT